>NZ_JCACKA010000163.1:0-8841 GCF_059505145.1 Mojavia sp. | reverse complement strand
TTCCTTCTACATTTTCTCAGAAATGGTAAATCTTCCAAAACTGGATGCTCCCTATTCGATTAACTTAGCGGCGCAAAAGTTACCAGTGATATCAAGATACTCCCGGCGCAGAATGACCAGGACAGAAAACCTTTTAGTAGAGGCAATGCTGCTCATATTCCACCTTCCATATATTTGTCAAAACTGGTTCGTCTAAAACGGCATATTTTTTTGGTCTTCTTCTGGGGCTTGTGACCAAAACTCTCGAAGTTGTTGGCGTTTAGCCGCCTGAAATTGCTGTTTCTCTTCGGGCGACACTTCACCAATCAATCGCGCTACTTCATCGCTTTGCTTCTGTTTCATTTGTTCAGTTGTGGCAGCAGGTAACCCCAGTGATTCATTTTTGACGGAAGGTCGAAAGTTGCGACGACGAAACAAAAACCTGAAGTGGCGTTTATCTTGTGGGGGTAACGATCTCCAAACGTCCTCATCCCAACCAGGAGGTATAAAATCTGATGATGGTGGCAGCAGAGTTTGGATTTGAGCTTGCAGTTGTGCAATCGCCTTGCCTTGCTCCTGGATGATTTGACTTTGCTGTTCTAACCGTTCTAAAAGTTGGGTCAGTAGTTCTGAGTTTTGGGTGGATAACTCCGCCTCGCGGGTTTTGTAAGCAAAGTAATTCTGTGCAGAAGCTATTTCTGGTTTTCGAGAATCTCCATTCATGGCAGTCAAGTAGCAACCATGACGACTGAGCTTGAAATCATCTCTGGGTCTACCTCCTGAACTTTTTGCGGGCAGACGCAAAAAGTGTTTTTTGCTGTCCTGTCCAATGTTTTCGCAAGCGGCGATTGCTCTGTCTATAGCATCCTCAAATTGTCGCCATTGCTGATATCCCAGAATGGACATGAGATCACGCGCTAACCAATATTCGTAACCCTGCTCATCAATTTTTTTGATTTGGTCAAAAGGGCTATCAGGGCTGGTAGGGGTTGATGTAATTGCATCCATATTGATATCGACTCCAATTTTTGACGCATGAAAATATCGGCAGCACCTATACCAATTCGCAATTCGCAATTAATACTCCAGGCACAAATGCGAGGTTTAAATATTGATGCTATGCGTTTCGTTTTTTCTTAATTGAAGTTAGGAACCTGTATTCCAAATGACTCAATTATTCAATTCGCTTTATAATTGCGACTTGCTCCCCTGCGAATTGCGAATTGCTTGGCCGTACTGCATTCAGTTCTTGTAGAGATGTAAGCGCGAGTTTTATTTACTGCTTCTCGTCTTGCCAAAACCGCAACTCATCTTTGAAATAGCGGTCAGTTTTTTTGCCTCGTTCTTTCCAGTGATCCCAAGCCACTATCACTTCTTCGCCCAAATCCTCCACAACTTCACCCCTGCCGTTGTATAGGGTATAGTAAGGGTCAGCATAGGCAACAATGCTCCCTAGTCCAATCACAGAAGTAGTAGAAGCAATTTCTAGCGCATTGATTAAATCAGTCTCCTCAGTGGTCAACTCTGCCCAATAGTCTTGTTTGATTACCTCGTACTCTTGTGCCACAGCTAAATAGTCAATCCATGTACACCCAGGTTTGATCAACACAGCCCTGATTTCACTCAATGCTTGGGGTAATAGTTGCAACTGTTCGGCGCGATATGCGAGCGCCTGCGGTGTCGGCTCACTGCCCAAGATTAACGCCGCAGCTTGAAGTGCCTGGGTGTTGTTCATGGCGCTGGCGAGGTTCCCCAAAGCTATGCCCATCAGCCGTAGGCATTCCTGTGCATTCTCTTTGGGTGGTTCATGTGCCAGCGAGCGCAGATCAATTGTCTTATCCAGAGCTTGCTTGACTTGCTTATTCAGGGCTTTGGTTGCTTGTTTTGTGAGAGTATTGCCCCATTCCTGGGCGGAGCGTTCTTCTACAGCACTTTCTAATTCCTGAATACGTTTTTGTAACCGTTGGTTCTCAAGTTCTAACTGCCTTAGCCCCTCTAACTCAAAAAGCCGTTGCTGTAACTGGATATTTTCTTGTTTCTGCTGCTGAAACAGTTGTTGCAAAGCTTCGAGTTGTTCTTGAACTTGCTGTTCGGCTCTGGTATTAGCTTCTGAGAGTAAACCAACCCTTAATTCTTGCTCCAGCCGTTCCAATTCCTGCTGGTGCTGTTGTTTGAGTTGTGCGATTGCCTCAGAATATTCTTTGGGGTAAGTTCGCTCAGTGGTAAATGACTCAATTGTGCCATTACTCAAATCCGCATTGTTCACCAGTTCTCTATCACCATCAGCAAACGTGACAATCTGCTGCCAGTTGTTCGGTGCGTCTGCTTCTATGGTTCCCTCTTCACCAAAACGGGGGTGAGTTGGTGAGGTGACTTTGACTGTGTTGGTTTTAGGAACCGTTGGTTCCTGAATTTGGGCAACTATTGGTTCTTCAATTTTAGGAACCAATGGTTCCTGATTTTTTTGGCGTGGAAGCCGAGGAACCACCTTGTTAGCAGCTGCCGCAAAATCCGATTCACTGGGAAAAGAGTTTTGTTCGAGTGCGATCGCAACGGCTTGCTTCAGTTTCTCTGGTTCCTTGACTAGTCGCAGCAATGAACGGGCTTGACGCTCATTTTTGATGTGTTCACCTAACTCATCGGCTGTGTCCCTGACTTTCTTCGCGCCTAACAGTTGGTTAATTCTTCGGTATCCACCCCAGGCTGATAACTCAGTTTGGCAGTATTCCTCAAAAGACTTGTAGCCAGCTTCACGGTAAAGCTGATTATCACGCATCTGTAATATTTCATCAACGGCTTGCCATTCAAATCGGTCAATGGCAGTGAAGGTTTCTTTGATGCTGGTGTTGAGGACACTGTAAGGAAGCGTTGGTGTTTTTTCTAGTGTCAGCATATTTCTTGCCCACGCTTGGTAAACGCATAAAAACAGACAAGGATGCAATTTCACCAAAGTGAGTCTGGTGCTGATCTTTAGGTTTTAACAAAACTGTGTCAGCATGGTAATTAGCTCACTTTGCAGTCAAAGGATTGAGCAGGCGATCGCACTTGCTTGGCGGCGGGCGATCGCTTTATGCTGCAATATCCTGTGTATTGGGTTCACTAGTCTTTGGAATTCTGCGTTTAACAGCCGGTAATATTCCTATTTGTTGTGAACTATCTTCTCCAACTCCTGCATCATCATCGGGGACAAAAACAATTAAGTCTCCAGGTTGGCATCCAAGAGCAATACAAAGTCCATTCAGCCTTTCTGCTGTCAAACGAGGCATTTCATCTGTTTTCCTAAGTCGAGAAACAGAGTTTTCGTCAATTCCTAGAAATGCTGCCAAGTCTTTGTTTTTGATGCGTTGCCTTGCCATCACTTCATTTAACTTCCAAACAATCATCTGTTTTTTCATGCGACACCTCCATTAGTTTAATCCTCGTCTTGCTTGGATAAATCGACTACTGATCAGTATACATAAATAAATCGGCTTTATCTACGTGTGATATATATTAGTAAATTTCATAAATGTAATATTAGCTTTTTTGTTGACATAATTCTACGTCTCATATATATTTATAAATATGAGATAGGGAAAACTGCCAATACCTATTTGATACAGATTTGCAGACATCCAAAATCCGAATTTTCAAAACTCATCCCTATCAAAACAGCCAGCACAAACAAGCGCAATCAAGAGTTTGCTTCTGCAACCATCCCTGTTTGCCTTGGTCATGCTCAAACGCCACTAGCTTTGAGATTGATTCAATTTACGGCTACGCCAAAAATCTGTGAATGCGTTGTGGGGGAGCCACAACGTTGTCCATAAAAACAAAGGCAATCGCTCGGCCTGGAAAACTTCGCGATCGCCTTTTACCCTATTACACTAGGAACTTCATTATGACCTACATTGCACATACACAGCAACCAGTTGACGAGCAATCCTTAGCCCAAGCCGAACTCGCGCAGTACATGAACGAGCAAGCGCAAGCTGTAGCCCCAGAAGAATTTACCAGCATTGAAATCGACTTCTACCATCATGAGATTTACGCCAGCGGTCAACTTATAGCCCAAATTTCCTACGATCACCGCGATTTTGTCACTCAAAGATGGCTGGTGATGGTTAACGACAAAGAAGAGTTTCGCGCTGATACCTGGGGTAAGTGCTACCGTTAGTTAACGACCTCGCGGATGTTAACTGTACGAGGACGACCGCCTGCTTTGGGAGTAGGAATCAGTGGTTTGAGGATGTGCCATTGTTGGTCAGTCAGGTCAGTGGGATAGAGCTTTCGAGCCATAGCTTCTGTAATCTTGATGCACAGAAGTTTGATTCTATACTTTTCATACATCCTCTTACTCAAACGTCAACGTTGGTGATAACAATATCACTTGCAGTTAGGGAGGCATTATTAGCCAGGATCGCGAACTGTATCTGTGCTGTTCCACCTTTACCATCGGCATCAAAGTAGAGAGCGCCCGTGTTCTGGTTGTAAATGAACCGATCTGAAGCATCCTGTGCATTAGAACCAAGACGGAACATTTGCTCTGTAATTGTACCTAAAGGTAGTTCTTCACCAAAGCCACTGGGTTCGACTCGGAGCGTATCAGTAGTTGATGAGAAGTCTATGATTAGATCTACGCCTTCCTCTGGAGACCTAAAGCTAAATGTATCGAAACCCTGACCTCCAATTAAGGTATCATTGTCGAGCCAACCATTGAGAAAGTCATTGCCTGCCCCTCCAATCAGGATGTCATTCCCAACTTCATCGAGGGAACCCTCGCCATATAGTACGTCATTACCGCCCCCACCATTTAGGGTGTCATCTCCAGCACTACCACCAAGCCTGTCATTACCATTTCCACCAATTAGGATGTCATCTCCAGAATTACCTCCAAGGTTGTCATTACCATCTCCACCATCGAGAAAATCATTCCCTGTAGGCTCCCCAATGCTACCATCACCATTGAGTCCATCATTGCCGTCTCCACCAATTATGATGTCATCCCCACCCTCACCAAGTAGGATGTCATCACCGTTCTCGCCAAGTAGGATGTCATTTCCAGAACCACTTCCGAAATTGTCATTACCATCTCCACCCTTGAGGTTGTCATTGCCACCCTCACTATCAAAGATATCATTATCGGTGCCACCGATTAGGATGTCATTGAAAGATGAACCAATGAACCATTCGATCCCTGTTAAACTGTCATTTCCAGCACTTCCACTTGTAGTACCTGTAGTAAGGTCGATGGTCACGCCCCCAGGAGCAGTTGAATAATCAGCCCTATCAAAGCCATCGCCACCATTCAGGCGGTCATTGCCAGCCCCACCATTTAAGTTGTCCCCACCATCTCTGCCATAGAGGATGTCATTACCAGCCCCACCATAAAGGTACTCAAATCCAAGTAATTCCCCTGTAGGGTTGTCTCCGCCATCCAGAATATCATTGCCAGCCTCCCCATAGAGTGTGTCAGTACCGTTTCTACCATAGAGAATGTCATTACCACCTTTACCAAAAAGCTGATCATTACCACCTTTGCCGTCGATTAAGTCATCATTCGATGTGCCAAACAGGGTGTTGTTATCGTTATCTCCAATAATATTAGCCATCTCTATACTCCCCTCTGCTACAAGTTTGACTCGGAGATCGGTCTTTACTCCTGACTAGCCTCCTTCGCACCGGACGAGCCCCTTTCGAGGCATCCGGCGCTAAGGCTTTCGGTAATGCGATAAAAGGGTTTCCCCCTTTCACCTGCGGACGCAACCCCGCCACTCTTTTACTCCCGGTGGTAAGCCGGAAGCCGAGGCATTACCGTGCCCATACGTACGTCTCGCCTCCTCTAAGCATTGCCGCAAAGGGAACAAGCCGCCTCACCCCTTTGGAAGAAGGAGGAGACATAGATGGTTATGGTGTTGTTTTCTATCCGTGGGGGCTATCCCGCCCCCACATGCCCCCAACTGCCGGTTGTTGACTGACAGCCTCTTATTACTCTTTCCCCCCTGCCGCTATTTTCCCTGGAGGGGGCCGTCAGTCACCGCTACCCCTACAACCGGCCTGTCTTTGTCTTGTAACACGCACCGGAGTTCTTTCATTTTCTGCATACCCCGAAGAATTACCGGAGTATGCAACGACTAATGAGGTTTTCCGTCCCCGGCGTTTAGAATAAGCTTTTGGAGTAACCTAGCTTTCCGCTTGTCTCCAACAAGAACCGCTTTGTACACGCGATGAGTGAAGGCGGAAAAGGTTACGGCGGAATTTCTTCCACGGTAAGGCTTTCCAAGATTCACTATCTATACTCACCCAAGCTATTGAATTTATAGTAATGAGCTTTGTTGCTCTGATGATTTTCGATTTTATCGACGGACTTTACGTTGTGCCATTACCACCTCAAACAATTGCACAATCCAATGCCAGTTTGAAATCTGCAATAACAGCGCCTCAAATTGAACCACTATCTAACACTGAACGACCAGAAGTAGAACCTCAACAAATCCCCTTCGTTACATTACAATTTAAGGAAATTTCTGATCCCTGGACATTAGAATTAGAGTCTCACAACAGTTCTACCGAAACTCAACCAGTTATACTCCAATTCCCTTCACTAAGGCTGCTACCACCAGCAACAGGAGTACAACCTAAATCTAAAGCTAAAACCGCCAATAAATCTACTCCCCTCAAAGGCAAAACTACCAAAACTTCTAAGACTACTGCAAAAGCGACATCTATTAAAGCTCCACGAAAACCCGCAAGACCACGCAAGCAGTCGGCTTAAGTAACTTTGCTGGGTGTCTTGTTGCTTCGACAGAGACACCTATTAAAGGAGCGATCGCTATTCTTAAAACGCGATCGCTTTTTTGTCATTTCAAAAAGTCAAAACAATGCAAGCAGCACACTGTGCCTTGGTAGTCGCTCTCCAGTACGCCCCAGATACTCTTGAGTTTGCTCACGCTCGTCACTCGCTTCGCTCGAATTCAAAATTCAAAATTAATGCCCCATGCACGCCACTGAGGGTGCCGGGAAACCCGTCCACCGCAGTGGCTTATAAATGCAGGGGCTTGAACAACAAGTTTATAAATCTTTATCTCCATAAATGAATTTAGGGGCTTGCACCTGAATTAATTAATTCAAAATTACTGAGCTATTCTTGAATGCGTGAATTTTGAATGCGTGAATTTTGAATTGTTTCGGTCAGCACTTGGAAATAGCAATCGCCTTATCTGGAGAATATCATCAGCTTTTCTGGAGTATCTTCTGGAAAACTTCACCAGAACGAGTTAAAAGACGGATTCGCTCACAATGTAATCAACTAGCATTTGATACATATTCCCACATGGTTGAGCTAGCTCTTTTGGTCAACGAATATGCAGCAAAACAAACATCTATTGGAGTTCCACAACCGAAAGAGTGGTTGGAATTCATTTTTAATTTGAAATGTGCAAATCGAAAAGATCGAGCGTGAGCATCCCACAGAAATCAACATCTTGCAACTAAGTCTACTTTGATTGCCGATCGCTGTACGAATCTTCCTGTGCAGTATCGGCTACGCCAAGTTTTTGTGAAATCAATATCTATATATACAGTCATGGTTAATGCAATCCAAGGCTCACTGTTTGATGTGCAAACAGTTTTAGACTACGGGCAATCCATTGTCAGCGCGGGACAAGAACTTGCCAAATTATTGATTAAGAATCAACCTTTGGCAAACAGAGCAATCCAATCGCAGATGAATCGTTATTTTAACGGAACTGCGACATCAGGGGCGTGGCAGTGGAAAGATGCTTATGAAGCTGTAGAGGTTGCACTAATTCTTTACCTCCGCCGCCAAGGATTACCACAAAACCCCTTAAAAGAACTACAACGGCTTGAGTTGCTTTGCCCTACTCATACACGCCGTACTGAAGAACAGTTACAACTACAGCAGTTTTCGACTCCGCTACCCTTGGCGTACTTGGTGGCAATGGCAGGGCAAATCAATGGTAACGACTTGGTACTCGAACCCAGTGCTGGTACTGGCATCTTAGCTCAGTTCTCCAAACTCTGCGGAGCAAGCCTGATGCTCAACGAACTCGCCGACGATAGAGCTAAGATTCTGCGGCGGCTGTTCCCCGGCACACCATTATTCTCTGTGAATGCCGAGCAGATTAACGACTACTTAGCTGGAAAGACTCAGCCCTCGGTTGTGCTAATGAATCCGCCATTCTCGTCATCGCCCAACATCAACAGTCGCAACAGTAACGCAACCCCTCGCCATATTAACTCTGCACTACAAAGGCTGTGTGATGGTGGACGGCTGGTGACTATCACTGCCAATTGGTTCTCTCCGGCTAACCCAAGGTGGCAAGAAAAAGCGCGAATTTTAATGTCGGTCGGGGTCAGTGGCAAGGTATATAGCAAACATGGGACAACAATCGAAACCCGAATCACGGTTATTGATAAAGTTCCGGCATCTAACTCCGGCGACATTCCTTGCATTAGAGAAACGCTTGAACTGCCCGAACTACTGGCGTTGATTGAGCAATTACCCCTGCGTTCGCAATGGAATGCTGCAACTCCTTTAGCTGCTGTCGTTGCAGCGAAGGTTGTTAAACTGCCCAAACATCAAACAGTGGCTCAACCACAACCAGCTTCCGAGATTCCAGATGTAGTCATCCTAGAATATGAGGTTATCGAGTGGACGGCTAGTGAGGGTTTGAAAGATACGCTTTACGAAACCTACCGACCACAGCGAATCAGAATCAAGGACGCTCTACCCCATCCCTCGCTGCTGTGTGAAAGTGCAGCCCTAGCACTTGTCTCTCCCCCGGCTCCCATATATAAACCACATCTTCCTAGCGGGACTTAAACAAAAATTAAGCCCAAATGTAGCCCAAACTAGCTTTA
>NZ_JCACKA010000162.1:0-9180 GCF_059505145.1 Mojavia sp. | reverse complement strand
TATGTTAGCGTAAGATGCTCGCTAACTACTCTCCCACACCTTTTTTCGTTCACCCAAACGTGGCTCAGTAGATCGCACGCATTCTGGTATATTTCCATGACTGATAATTCGTCCAAAGGAGATCCCAACTGAGCAGAAAGCTGTTTTAGGTTCTCCTGAATAGATGAATGGAAGCCTGGATCTTCGGGATGGGAAAGAGGGTTACTCATGATTGTCGTTCAAATGCCATTAGATTGGGACTGGAAGCAATGTGTTGAGGTAAGTTACTCTTTTGGGTATTGGTAGGAATGGCACGCTTGTTTAGTTACTTGTTGAGGCAAGCTGTTCTTGAACTGGGGGTGCTGGGGGAGGCAAACAAATAAGTGTATTCTTTGGTTTTATAGTATTAAGAGTTACTAAAAATTACTCTTTACTTCCCCGGCCTCCCCAGCCTCCCCAGCTCAAGAACTCTTAAATTAATCAATTCTGGGTACAAGCCCCCACCAAATCAGAGATTGTGGCGGTTTTAGATTAGTGGTGGGTGCAAGCCCCCACTAAGCATCTTTAATTTTGAATTTTGAATTGATTTGGCTTTCTAGCATTGTGGCACAAACTTCACGCCCAAAATGAACTAGATGAGATTAGCACGGGAGCAATAGATCACCATATTTTTTGTTAGTTTAATTTACTAGCTTCAGTTCTTCACGCTTAGTATTTGACCCAACCATCCTAATCAACTGCTGATTCAGGTAACTCTGGGCACAAAGGTATAAACTATCCCAGATCACAGGATTTCGGCAGATTTTACTACCAACTGTATTGCCTGCTAATTTCTCTGACAGCAGATACTTGCGGTAATAGTTCGTCCACAAATGCTGTAGAAAATCTTCCGCGAACTCATCAAAGGGAATTATCCAATTGTACTGTTCATTCAAGAACACCCGATAAGCGGCGACAATTGGCATGGCAATATCAGCCGGCGCACTAAACCCGAATGAGTATCGGCTATCAGGCAACAGAGTATTCTTACGCGGGTCAATTGAGGCGAGGTCAACTACTCCCTTCCTTTTAGGCTTAGTGATATGTGACTCGATTACCTGAAATAGCCGTTGCTCAATCCACAATCCTTTTGGCAGTAACGGCAGTAACTTTGATAGCCTTTGCCTTTCAGCTTCAGATAAAGAAGGTGTGTTGCTCACAGGCGGGTGTTTGGTTCTGCTTTTAGAGTCAGGGTTGTATTTGTTCCTGTCCAGGCAGTTCATCAACTTAATTAAATGGTTGACGTTGCACTGGGGACTCTTGGGCGCACCGCTCTGGTTTTGATAATAGGCGATGCGGAATGTTGTTTCCTCTTCCAATCCCAACTGAGCTAAAAATTGTTTGATAAATTTGTAGTCACCCCTGGCGTTCACTTTAGAACGCGCATCCACCGGGGCAGATGTGTTTGATGCCAGGGCTATATCTTTTGCGTCGTCTTCACTCAGCCCAATGTGAATGGTAACTTTGACTCTAGCTTCACTCAGGTCGTACTTGTAATCTCTGGCTTGTTGAAAGGCTAAAACCGTATGCCCCCCGTTAATGATGCCATCGCTACCGCCCTCACTAGCCTCAAGTATTTCTAACTCTAGCTGTGTCTTTTTACTGTTAGGCTTCACCTTGTTGGCACACAGTACTATTCCGCTATGCCGCTCAAAAAATTTTTCGGGTTGAGTGGTTAATGAATCGAAAATTTGTCTGTATGTGGAGCTTTTGCGGTTAGGTTCCCGAATATTCGGCTCTAAAGGCAGGTCGGCGGGAAAGCTGTCAACATGAACGGTAGCGATAATGCAGTTGGGGTTTGCATTGAAAAACTGGTCTACTTTCAAAGCCCAATTTTTTGGCATAGTCTTCTTGTATAACGTGAGTTCGACGGTTAGAAAAAGCCAAAAAGCTTGCTAGATATGAAGCACGAGAAACTGAGCATGTATTGCGATCCCTAAGATTAATTGAGAATCAGCCAAAAAGCCACAAAAAAAACGCCGAGACTAAAAATATATAAGAAAAATTAGGGTCTCGGCTATGTCCACTATTGTATCTCGCCTCGACATCACACAAATATTTTGTGACGTAGATGATTTCTGCAACCAATGGGAACACTTATGGCAGCAGGTGCCACAATTACCATCGCTTAGAGGAGAACGTCGCAGTAAATCAAGGATGCATTTATCAGAGGTGATGACAATCGTAATCGCATTTCATGGTAGTGGTTATAAGACTTTCAAGGAGTTTTACATATTGCACGTACTACAAAGCTGGCGTGGAGCGTTTCCCAACTTGGTGAGCTATACCAGATTTGTGGAACTCATGCCTTGGTGCTTAATGTTGTTGTGTTGTTTTTTGAATACACGTACTGGAGAGATTACGGGGATTAGTTTTATTGATTCTACCCCGATTAATGTTTGTCACAATTGTCGCTCCCACGCTCATAAAGTTTTTAAAGGGTTAGTTAAATGGGGTAAGAATTCTGTAGGTTGGCACTTTGGATTTAAACTTCATTTGATTATTAACGATTGTGGAGAATTGCTGGCATTCAAGCTAACGCCTGCCAATATAGATGACCGCAAGCCTGTACCAGAAATGACTAAAGATTTAATTGGTAAACTGTTTGGAGACCGAGGATATATTTCACAAAAACTATTTGAGGAGTTATATGAGCGAGGTTTGGAGTTAGTCACTAAATCTAAGAAGAATATGAAAAATAGATTGGTAAAACTAATTGATAAGATTCTTTTACGCAAACGGGCAGTAATTGAGTCGGTCAATGACCATCTTAAAAATATGTGCCAAATTGAACACTCTCGCCATCGTAGCGTATTTAACTTTTTGGTCAATCTGATGGGTGGTTTGGCTGCTTATACCTACTTGCCCAAAAAACCGTCGATTGATATTTACCCAAAAGATTTGCCTGCACTACCTCCTGCCGTTTTTTAGTTCCGTCGAACTCACGTTTGTATAAGGTCGCAAGTCATATATGTTATTGAAGCATACGCGCATTTAGCCTCAAATGGCACGCTTCAAAAGCTCAAGGCTTTTATTGATAGGGTTGCAAGAGCCTCTGCCACAATAGGTGTATAGAGCGTTTGATATTACGGTGGAACTGCATCTCAACGGACTCTAAACCTGGGGTTGGTAGAAGAGTTCTGCTCACTACAAAGTCAAAAAGAAGGGTGTGGGGTGTGGCGCAACGGGTATAGTGGAGAAAGCGGCATTGGTAAGAAATACTACAACAAAATTAATTCACTAAATCTTTTTAGTACACTTAAAACTTGCTGAATTTCATTTGGTTTTTCTATTGATAAAGCATCGGAACGGGCATATTTTGGCTTTTGTGCCTGAACTAGCTTGACAAAAACAAACTCTCTACCATTGACAAGCAAACCAAAAGTTGGTCGTTCAGCATTGGGAGTATCGAGTATGTAAGCAAGTGCTTGAGGTAGTGCAGATATCACATCAAATTTAGTGCTTTTAGATTCAATAACAAGTATCCGAAGTCTTCTATTTACGACTAAAACATCAATACTACCTTTAACGATAACGCTTTCATCTACAGCAGAAATGTCAGTGGAAGTTTCTATTTCAATCTCGAAATTAGGTTGATAAAAACCAGCTAAATCAAGTAGTGGAGACAACACAACCATCTTCACTACTTCTTCAGACATGAAGCGGCGTTTAGTTAAATTTGAATAATTGCTTTTTACTCTTTCTAAAGATGATTTTTCAATATCCGTTAGTAACGGTAAGTTTTCTCTCCATTCTGGGAAAAAATTACTATCGGTAACTAACTCTAATCCAAAAGTTTCCTCCAGTTCGTAAAGACTGATATCCCGCGCTTGGATTGTTTGTACCATAATTAATTAGGAAATAAGGGATACATCCGTATTATATAACAGGCAAAAAGAACTTTGTAAATGCTCAGATTCAGCTATACTAGGCGGTTAAGCCATCACGCATTAGAACGGGAGCGTTATCGTAGTAAGAAATACTTTGATGTACGCGTTAGGAAAAATTCTGAGTCCCTGCTGCCTTCGCTTGTTTGATGTTTCTAGAGCTTCTGAAAGCTTCCACCTCAGATGGAATGGCAGGTGGGAGTAGTTTACCAACCCAAAATTGCCGTGTAGGTCGAGCAGGGGAGAAGAAAGTGCAGGGGGAGAAACATCCTCTGAGGGAGAGAATGTATTCCATCCCCTCCAGCTTCCCCAGCCTGCCACCACGCGCTCGTTCTCTTGGCAGACTAGTAGTTTACCTGCACACCCGAATTAGAAAAAAAATCAAGCGACGGGTAAAAACCACATCGCCTGATTCTTATTAGCCAAGAATTCCAATCACCTTACCCAAGACAGACGCACAGAGATCGCCCGTTGGCACAAAGACTCGCTTACGCCAATTGATAATTTCGGTGAAACATCCAACACTCACCAGTCGGTCTGCCAAGGATAAAGCATCGACTAGTTCTATGCGCGGCTCACCAGCAATGAAAGACCGCCGCAGTGTAATTCCTCCAGGCAACTGCTGTGAATACTTCTGGTTCAGTACCAGTGAAACAAGTTCTGCTGGAGTTAACAATTTGTTCTTCAAGCCGAGTTGTTCCCGCACGGTTTGAATATCTTGAGCATTCACCACCCGACCCAATATCTTTTGCCCATCACTAGTTTGCAATCGAAATACTCGACTACTGGATTGTGGTAGTATCTTCCAAATGGGAAGTAAAATACCTGTTACCAAATGCAAATAATCGGTAGTGAACTGGGACAGCGCGTCTACCTCCCTTGACCACGCCGCAACAAACGCATCGACAGAAACCGCTTTCCAAGTGGAAGATTCTAAATCCTTAACTGGTACACGAGTTTCTTTCTGGGGACGAATGAGTAGAACTCGCGCCATAACACCACCTTGTTCATCAAAGGTGCTATGTGTCGGAATTGACACAGCAGCATGACCAGACTTGGTATTTACCATCAGTTTCCCCTGATATTGAGTGGCAAACTCAAGCATCTCGTCAGCAGTTTTGATGTTGTTCTTCTGGGTACGTTCTATCTTGAGATAGTTTGTTACGCTACCAGTGGCAGGATGAGAGTATACAGTTTCACAGCTTTCGACGGTAAATCTCTCAGCCCGTAAAGTCTCCACACCCATCTCAAAGATTCCTGCCGCGATCGCTGCTTCAATCTGCTGGTTCAAGAGTAGTTCAAACCTCTCGAAAATCAAGTTTTGCATATCAATCCTCAAAGCCAGTAGCCGATTTAGGAATTGACGCAGGGGTGGGAGGTCGATTTTCATCCCGCCTTCGTGGGAAGTCAGCGATAGTCCGGTCATGGCTTCAAAAGTCCCTAGTGACACTTCATAAAATCGACCTTGGAAGATTTGCTTAAATAATTCATACAAAGCTCGTTCGGCATAGTTCGATTCTAGGTTGTCCTTTTCCAGGAATATCCCGTTTCCGCCAGTTTGCCTTTGTCCTCGTGTGAGTGCGCCCAAGCTGTCCAGCCGTCGAGCAATGGTGCTGATAAATCTACGCTCACCCCTAACATTGGTAGTCACAGGTCTGAACACGGGTGCTGATGCTTGATTGGTTCTGTGCGATCGCCCAAGCCCTTGAATGGCATTATCGGCTCTCCACCCAGCCTCTAACAAATAGTGCGATCGCCGTTTCCTGTTAACCGCATTTAAATCTGCGTGATAACTTCTGCCAGTACCACCCGCATCAGAGAAGATGAGGATTTGTTTGTCGCCGTTCATAAAAGCCGCAGTTTCAGCAATATTCGCCCCACTACCACGCGAATCCACGAACAAACGCCCCGAATCATCTTTTAAAACTCGCTTGTTGCGACCAGTTACTTCAGCAATTTGCTTATGTCCGAAGTGCCACAAAAGTTGTTCTAAAGCACCGGGAATTGGGTCGAGGCTGGCGAGTTTGTCTACTAAGGCATCTCTCAAAGCGACAGCTTCTTGAGATACAATTGGCGAACCATCGGCATCAAAGACTGGTTCAGAACGTTCATCTGCGTCTTCACCTGAATGAATGGAGTGCAAGTGTACGGGAAATGCACTTAACAGGTAATCCATCACATATTCCCGTGGTGTTAAATCAAGGTTTAAATCCTTCCACTCGTCTGCCGGAACCTCATGGAGTCGCCGTTTCAAAAGTTCTTCGTTAGTTGAGATAAGCTGAATGACAACTGCGTGACCCTGAGCAATATCCTGTTCAATCGCCTTAATCAACTGTGGACACTTCATACTAGTCAACAGATGATTGAAGAATCGTTGCTTGTGCGATTCAAACTGTGATTTAGCGGACATCTTCGCGGCTCGATTGTATGTTTTCGCGCCGGAGATGTTACAAGCTTCCAATGCTTTATCTAAGTTATTGTGAATAACACCGAAAGCGTTAGAGTAACTGTTGTAAATTCTTTCCTGCGTCGGTGTAAGTTCAATTTCGAGAGTTTGATATTCCACCCCTTCAAAGGAAAGACTCCGCGCTAAATACAAACCGAGTGCCTTCAAATCCCTAGCCACAACCTCCATCGCCGCAATGCCGCCGACAGAGATAGATTCAACGAAATCCTCACGGTTTGTGAATAGGAAGTCTCCAGTCTGCCAGAGTCCCAGACGGTTTGCGTAACAGAGGTTAGAAACTTTCGTCGCTCCGGTGGCTGACACGTAAACAACCCGTGCCTTGGGTAAAGCATTTTGCAACCGCAGCCCGACAATGCCCTGCTGCGATGCGCTGACCAAACCGAGCGTTCCCTCTTGCGCCATTGCGTTCCCCATTGAATGGCACTCGTCAAAAGCGATCACACCCTCAAAGTCCGAGCCTGCCCACTCCACAATTTGAAGAAGCCGACTTTTGCCATTCTTTTGGGAGCGCAGGGTTGAGTAAGTGCAGAACAGAACGCCTTGGGTGAACGGAATTGGCTCACCCAGCTTGATATTACTGAGGTCGATAATGTCTCGCTCAGTACCACCCAACGCACACCAATCTCTACGGGCATCTTCGATTAATGCAGCACTTTTTGATACCCAGATTGCTTTTCGCCTACCCTGACACCAGTTGTCGAGGATGATTCCCGCACATTGTCTGCCTTTTCCGCAACTCGTCCCATCACCAAGAAACCAGCCACGACGGAACCGGACAGCATTTTCTTCGCCCTGTGCTGCCACAGCCACGTTATCCCATGAGTCATCAACAAGGTATGACCCACAAAGGAATCCTGAATGCGCTTTACCTGCGTATATTACACTCTCAAGTTGTGCTTCAGATAACAAGTCTTGTGAGGCAATATTGCTAGGTAATTGAGGTTTGTATGTAGGAGCCGGTGGCGAGACAAGTGCTAGGGCTGCACTTTCGCATAAGAGTGAAGGATGGGGTAAAGCATCCTTGATTCGGATTCGCTGTGGGCGATATGTTTCGTAAAGGGTATCTTTTAACCCATCGGTGGCAGACCACTCAATAACCTCATATTCCAGAACGACTACATCTGGAATTTCGGAAACTGTTTCTCTTTGAGCTACCACAGTGCGTTTTGGAAGTTTAACAACTTTCGTCGCCACCGTCGCAACTTTGACAGTGGCAGCACAGGGCGAACGCCCTGGTAATTGCTGAATCAGTGCTAGTATTTCAGGCAGATCCAAAGTTTCAGTAATGCAAGGGATTTCGCTGGAGTCAGCCGGAACCTTGTCAATCACGGTGATTCTGGTTTCAGTCGTTGTTCCGTGCTTGGCGTAAGCTTTGCCTTCGACCCCAACCGAAAGCACCACCCTGGCAAATTCCTGCCATTTCACAAAAGTCTCGCGCCAAGTGAGATTATTGGGAGAAAACCAGTTGGCAGTGATTGTCACCAGCCGCCCGCCATTGCATAGCCTTTGTAATGCCGAGTTGATGTGCCTGGGAGTGGCATCGGGTGAGCGATCTCTTACCTTGGGAGATGATGAGAAAGGTGGATTCATCAGCACTACCGAGGGCTGAGTTTGTCCTGCCAGATAATCGTTGATTTGTTCCGCGTTAACAGAGAATAATGGTGTACCAGGAAACAGCCGCCGCAGAATCTTGGTTCTATCGGGTGAAAGTTCGTTGAGCATCAGACTTGCACCTTGGAGTTTACCAAATTGGGCTATAATCCCAGTCCCGGCACTAGGCTCAAGAATCAGGTCGTTGCCACTAATTTGTCCTGCTAACGCTACCAAGTAAGCTAAAGGTAACGGTGTTGAAAACTGTTGAAGCTGAATTTGTTCTTCAGTGCGGCGGGTGTGGGTAGGGCAGAGCGATTCAAGCAGTTGCAATTGCTCCAAGGGATTTTCTGGTAGTCCCTTTTGTCGCAAGTAGAGGATAAGTGCAACCTCAACGGCTTCGTAACTATCCTTCCACTGCCACGCGCCATTCGCCGCAGTGCCGTTGAAGTAACGATTCATCTGTGACTGAATCGTTTTCGTGGAAAGAGGACGATTTCCAATTAGTAATTTAGCTAGTTCTTGAGCAACACTGACTACGGACTGTCCGTAATCTAGAACAGTTTGCAGGTCAAACAGACAACCTTGTGTAGCGAAAAAGCTGACCATATCCATATTCCATATTTCGCTTCTGTTTGGCGAAGCCACTACTCTACACTTATTAAAGTGCTCGCCGAAGGGCGCACCAAGCGGTGAGGCGATTGCTCCCTTGCAGTGCGCGGAGCGCAATCGCTTCAATGTTTCTGGAACTAAGCCACTTTCGAGGCGTGTTTTCTGGGCAAAGAAGGAGATTTAGGGTCAAAAGATTTGTTTAGCTTACTAGCTTTAGCCCGTTTGAATTTTGGCTGTACTTCTTGGACTGGTGGTAGCAGTTTCAATGTAACGGCAGTAAGTACAACGGTTTGAGTTTCAACAGTACTTTGAGGTGATTCTGGTTCTAATGTCCAAGGGTCAGGAATTGACTCAAACTGTGGAGCAATGAAGTGCTTTGGTTGAGACTTGTGTTGTTCAAAGTCAGGGATATCTTCAAACTGTGGTGCTAGTGCTGATGCTGTGGACTGTGAAATTAAATTTGGTTGTTTAGATGCAACAGGTGGCAAAGGTACAACCCAAAGTCTGTTGATGAAATTGGAAATCATGAGTGTAATAAATGCCCAGAAGATGACTTCAATCATCAGTGTAAGTAAAGATTGTAATTCCACGGGAATAGCTCCTGAG
>NZ_JCACKA010000161.1:0-9394 GCF_059505145.1 Mojavia sp. | reverse complement strand
GGCGATCGCTCTGGTGAAGCCACTACACTCAATAATATCGGTCGAGTCTACGACGATTTAGGACAAAAGCAAAAAGCACTCGATTTTTACAACCAAGCTCTTCCCCTATGGCGTGCTGTGGGCGATCGCACTGGTGAAGCCACTACACTCAATAATATCGGTCTAGTGTACGACGCTTTAGGACAAAAGCAAAAAGCACTCGACTTTTACAACCAAGCTCTTCCCCTATGGCGTGCTGTGGGCGATCGCTCTGGTGAAGCTGCCACCTTGGGTAATATTGGTGTACTCTTCCAAAGTACAAATCGACCAACCCAAGCCATTACTAATTTAGAGCAATCTCTCAAAATCAGCTTAGAAATACGCCGAGGTTTGCAACGGGATAATCGCCAAAAGTTTTTACAGGAAAACGGTGGAAGTGCAATTGCTAATGCTTTAGTCGATGTTCTCATTAATCAAAATAAATACGCTCAAGCCTTTGAATGGGTTAACCTATTCACCACAGCCGACCTTGCTGATTATACTCGCCTGATTAATGCTAAAGTTGCCAACCCAGAAGCACAGCAAGCTCTTGACGACTGGAGTAAAAAAAATCAACAATTGGAAGCACTGCGACAACAACTGCAAAGCGATCGCTCCGAAAGCCTATCCCAACAGATTCGGCAATTAGAAGCACAAGTTTATTCAGAAGCCGAAAATATATCCCGCCGCTTTCCTGAAGTGGCAGAACTATTTGAAACTACACCCGTAGATATTAAAAATCTTACATCCTCTATACCCGCAGGAACAGTTGTAGTTCAACCTGTCTTGCTGACTAATGTGAGAAATATGCCTAACAATATTGCCTTTTTTATCTTCACGAAAGGCGAGTCGAGCGTTATTAAAAAATCTATTGACCCTACTAAGTTTAATAAACTTCTCACTCAATATCTAAAACAGGTACAAGACGATAGTGATTCTGATTACTTTGAAATCGGCGGCGAACTTTATGATATTCTCATTCGTCCTATAGAAGACAAAGTTAAGGCTTTATCACCTAAACAACTGAGTATTATTGCTACTGGTAAACTGCGTGATTTACCTTTTGAGACTCTTTACGACAATAAAACTAATCAGTTTTTGCTCCAGAAATATCCTGTTAGCTATCTCACTCGCATTTCCAATAATGCCCTAAAATCTCCAGGTGTGCAAAATGTCGTAACTCCCAAACCACAAGCTGTTTTAGCATTTGGTAATCCTATACCCCGTGACCCGCAAAATCTCCCAGGTGCAGAGGCAGAAGTCAGAAAGATTAAGGAAATACTACCAGACAGTGAAGTTTATATCCATAATGAAGCCACCTTAGAAAAGTTTAGATCCCAAGCATTACGCTTTTCATTTTTACATTTAGCAACTCACGGCTGTTTTCAAACTGAAGATTGTAAAAAAGTCAATTTATTAAATAATAGGTTACTATTTGCTGACAAACCTTTAGACATTGCTAATGCTGCTCTTTTAGGTTTACAAGGCACACAACTAATTACTCTTAGTGCCTGTCAAACTGCTGTAGACACTAATTTTAACGGCGAGGGAATTACAGGTGTTGCTTATATATTTGAGCGTGCTGGTGCTAAAGCTGTGATGGCAAGTTTGTGGGCGGTTGAGGATGAAGCAACTCAGCTATTGATGGTTAATTTTTATCAAAATCTCAAGCAAGGTATGACCAAAGGGGAAGCTTTGCGACAAGCTAAGTTAAAACTAATTGCAGACCATCGCCATCCTTTTTATTGGTCGCCATTTGTCTTGATTGGTGATGCGCGTTAAAGTAATTCGTAATTCGTAATGGGTGCATCTCAGAGGATGTCTGAGAAGTATTAAATATTTCGCTTGATCCCCCCTAGCCCCCCTTTTTAAGGGGGGGAAACTTCTTAAAGTCCCCCTTGGAAAGGGGGATTTAGGGGGATCTAAATGATGACAAGCTAAAATTCCAGCAACTACCCACACGCCGCAGCAGTTGCACAAAAGGGTAAAAAAACCTTGAGCGATCGCCACTTGCAAGAGCTAAATTTAGATAGAGTACTGGATTGTTTTATTAGTTATGCTGGCAAGCTACATTGACCAAGCGATGGAACTAGCAGTTTATGAAATCATTGAAGACGATCAAACTTATTGGGGTGAAATTCCAGGCATACAAGGAGTTTGGGCGTGTCATAAGATGTTAGAAGGATGTCGGCGTGAATTAAGAGAAGCTTTGAGTGACTGGCTGGCGCTGCGGTTACATTTAGGGTTAACAATTCCGGTAATAGCTGGTATCAACCTCAATGAACTGACCAAACCTGTATAAAAATGTCTAGATTAACCCCAGTTTCTTGGCGTGATTTAGTAAAACGTCTGCAAGAGTTGGGCTTTGAAGGGCCATACGCAGGAGGAAAGCACCCACAAATGCGACGAGGTGATGTGACTGTGATTATTCCCAACCCTCATGAGGGTGATATTAGTGTGGGTCTATTATCACGGCTATTGCGACAAGCTGGGGTTTCTCGTGAAGAATGGTTGAGTGAGTGAAATCTCGTGTGTTAGAGGCTATTTATCAAGTAAATTTAATGTGGTTGATAGCGGCGAAGCAGTTGCACAAAAGGGTAAAAAAACCTTGAGCGATCGCCTTTGGACTTTCACATCACGTTATCATCGGATATTGTGGCATTTCCGTGCGTAACTCCTAGCATCTATGACCGCTTCTCACTCTGAAACTCCATCTAGCAAGCCCGACCCCAGTACTTTTATTTCTGACCATCGACAGGTAGACCGCAGCAAGCTAAGTCAAATGTACCTGCACTATGTCGAAACTAAGGATAAATATCCTCACGCGATGTTGCTGTATCGGGTAGGAGATTTCTTTGAATGCTATTTCCAAGATGCTGTTACACTAGCGCAAGAATTGGAATTAGTCTTGACTAGCAAACAAGCTGGGGAACAGGGAAGGGTGGCGATGTCCGGTGTTCCGCACCACTCCTGGGAACGCTACACGACGCTGCTAGTAGAAAAAGGCTATGCAGTGGTAATTTGCGATCAAGTGGAAGATGCAGCAGAAGCGGCTGGGAGATTAGTACGGCGGGAGATAACGCGCATTATTACCCCTGGTACTTTGCTGGAAGAGGGAATGCTCAAGGCAAGTCGCAATAACTACTTAGCTGGCGTGGTAATTGCGGCTAATCATTGGGGTTTAGCTTATGCAGATATCTCGACTGGTGAATTTCTCACGACTCAGGGTAGTGATTTAGAACACTTGACCCAGGAATTAATGCGCTTACAGCCTTCGGAGGTGTTGTTTCCGACTAATGCTCCTGATTTGGGTAGTTTGCTGCGTCCGGGAGAAACTTCTCCTCATCTACCCCAATGTTTACCGCCAGCATTTTGTTATTGTCTGCGATCGCAAGTTCCGTTTTCTCAAGGCGAAGCTAGAAGTAGATTATTGCAGAAATTCAAGGTGCGATCGCTTGAAGGTCTGGGATGTGAACACCTCCCCCTCGCTGTCCGTGCTGCTGGTGGTCTTTTAGAATACCTGGAAGATACTCAAAAAGAAAACTCTGTCCCCCTCCAACTGTTACGCACCTATACCGTCACCGACTACCTAATTGTTGATCATCAAACCCGCCGTAACTTAGAAATTACCCAAACAGTCCGTGATGGCACTTTTCACGGTTCCCTGCTTTGGGCATTAGATAGAACTAGCACAGCGATGGGTGGGCGGGCTTTGCGGCGGTGGTTGTTGCAGCCACTACTTGATATTAAAGGCATTCGCTCCCGACAAGATACTATTCAAGAATTGGTAGAAAATACTGGCTTACGTCAAGACTTGCGCCAATTACTGCGTCAAATTTATGACCTGGAACGGCTAACAGGTAGGGCTGGTTCTGGTACTGCTAATGCTAAAGATTTAGTAGCTTTAGCTGATTCTCTCTCACGCTTACCAGAATTATCTCAGCTAGTGGCTGAGGCGCGTTCTCCTTTCTTGAAAGCTTTGCAGAATGTGCCACCTGTATTGGAAGATTTGGCACAAAAATTACACACCCATATTGTGGAGTCGCCACCCATACATATTAAAGAAGGCGGCTTGATTCGCCCTGGTGTGAATCCTTTATTAGATGAGAGTAAAGCCACTGTAGAAGCAGACCAACAATGGATTGCGAATTTAGAAATTGATGAGAGAGCAAGGACGGGAATTCCTACACTGAAGGTAGGATTTAATAAAACTTTTGGTTACTACATCAGTATTTCCCGTGCTAAAGCTGACCAAGTACCATCTAACTACATCCGTAAGCAAACGCTGACCAATGAGGAACGTTATATTACACCAGAGTTGAAAGAACGAGAAGCCAGAATTCTCTCAGCACGCGATGATTTAAATCAGTTGGAATATGAGATTTTTGTCACCTTGCGGGATGAGGTAGGGACTCAAGCGGAGGTAATTCGCAATCTTTCCCGTGCAGTAGCGGCGGCGGATGTATTGTGTGGTTTGGCGGAGTTGGCGGTACATCAAGGTTATTGCCGTCCAGAAATGTTACCAGGACGCAAGATAGAAGTTGTTGATGGTCGTCATCCGGTGGTGGAACAGTCTTTACCTGCGGGGTTCTTTGTGCCGAATTCCACGCAGTTGGGAAGCGAGGAAACTAACCGCAAAGACGCAAAGGAAGAGGAGAAGAATTCTTCCACACCCGACTTAATTATTCTCACCGGGCCGAATGCGAGTGGTAAGAGTTGTTATTTGCGTCAGGTAGGATTGATTCAGTTAATGGCGCAGACGGGGAGTTTTGTGCCAGCAAGGTTTGCAAAGTTAGGAATCTGCGATCGCATTTTCACTCGTGTAGGTGCAGTGGACGATCTGGCAACAGGTCAATCTACCTTTATGGTGGAGATGAATGAAACGGCGAATATTCTCAACCATGCAACTTCCAGATCCTTAGTATTGTTAGATGAAATTGGCCGAGGAACGGCAACTTTTGATGGACTTTCCATTGCTTGGGCGGTAGCAGAGTATCTAGCATCAGACATTGGGGCGCGGACAATTTTTGCGACTCATTACCATGAGTTGAATGAACTGGCTGGGATGTTGCCGAATGTCGCTAATTATCAGGTAACGGTGAAGGAGTTACCCGACCAAATTATCTTTTTGCACCAAGTCCAACCAGGAGGCGCTGATAAATCTTATGGTATTGAAGCGGGACGGTTGGCGGGTTTACCAGCAGTAGTAATTCAACGAGCAAAACAAGTGATGGGACAGATTGAAAAGCACAGTAAGATTGCGATCGGTTTACGTGAGGGTCTTTAAGAGAGTCGCAAAAAGTCATTAACTCAAGTATTCTGCAACTGAATCAGCGCTTTTGCCAAATATTTATACTGTGCCAGCGTATTGTAAATTTGCGCCGATACCCTTACTAGCAACCGAGGTTTTTCTGGCCACGGCATAACCTGCACTTGAATACCAAACTGATCAAACAACTCATCGTGCACAGACATAAAATTACGGTTTTCCCAAGCAGCAGGCATTGGGAGAACTGCCATTGAACCAATCATCTCCTCTGGACAAGGCGGTTGCACTTCCAAGACTTCACAAAGTATCTGTCTTGCTTCCAATACCAGTTGATGATTACGCTGCATTAACTCGCTCCATCCGCCAGGTAGTAATGAACCCATAAAGGCGATCGCTTCTGGAACGCACATATAAGGAGTGGGATCGTCTGTACCAGTCCAATCGAATTCTAGCTGAAAGCGTGTTTTATCAGTTCTTGGCGAGTTTGCACCGTGGCTAATTGTTAGGGGACGAATATCTGATTGCTTATCTCTTTGCACGTACAAAAACGCTGCTCCCTTCGGCGCACATAGCCATTTATGACAATTGCCAGTGTAATAAGTTGCACCAATCTCTCGCAAATTTAGAGGTATCATTCCTGGAGCATGGGCACCATCTACTAGTGTATCTACGCCCCGTTGTTGCAATTCCTTGACCAACTGTTGGATGGGGAAGATTAACCCTGTTTGACTAGTAATATGATCTAAAAGCGCTAAACGTGTATTTGCTGTTACTCGCTCAATGACTGCTGCCAAAACCTGCTGTGGCGAGTCTAAGGGGAAAGGAATGTGTACTACTACTATCCGCGCACCAGTGCGACTAGCAATAAAATCTAGGGCATTTCGGCAAGCGTTATACTCGTGGTTGGTTGTGAGTATTTCATCGCCAGGTGAAAACCAAAGCGAGCGCAGCACAGAATTTACGCCAGTCGTCGCATTTGGTATAAATACTAAATCTTGGGAATCAGCACCCACAAACTCTGCGAGTTTACTTCTGGCATTATCTAGTAGCGGTTCCCACTCTCTACCAAAAAAGCGTAGGGGTTCCAATTCTAGGCGCGATCGCAAGCTTTGTTGAGCCGCTAGAACTGCTTTGGGACAAGCACCAAAAGAGCCGTGATTCAGAAATATTACCGATGCATCTAGCGTCCATAATTCCTGAAACTCTGAAGAATGAAGTTTGAAATCTCCTTTTTCATCCTTCATGCTTCACCTTTTATCCTTTTTTAACTCCCCAGGCTGGATTCGAACCAGCGACCAATCGATTAACAGTCGATCGCTCTACCACTGAGCTACTGAGGATCACCCACAATTTATAATGATAAGCTAACAGAAAGGATTTGGCAAGTACTTCCGCCAGATTTTTTGTAAATGTTGAAGTCTATGATTTTTGCAGTCAAAATAGACTCCAAAGCTAAAGCAGAGAGTTTTGGAAATAAGTATCTATTTATAATATCTATTTGAATCCCATTCGCAGTTCAGCCAGACGCTGCCTAGCCTTAGCATCGATGGAATTAGCTAAAAATCTACTTTGGGATTGTTTACGTGATTGATACTTGTGTCGCATCCGACAAACTGTAGTTTCCACTTCGCCACACAGTTGTTGTGCCGATAACCATTCAGCACCATACCCCTGTACCATCAACTGCTGTGCCCGATCCGATGTGGCAACAATCACGCGAGCAATTCGAGCTTGCGCTATTTGGTAACGTAGAGTCGCGCAGGCTTTTTCAATGTATGTATCTGCCGTTTGCCCAAAATCGGTGTAATGAACTGATAACAGTTCTGTAATAATTTCTTTATTGCTAGAGGCATTATGATACTGGGCATCGAAAACTATTTCCGTGTCATAACCTTGAAACGCACTGTAATTAGTCATCGCTTCAACCAGTTCTACGCGTGCTGCCTCTAATCCTGCATTATCACGGGTTTTTTTGAGGCAAGGCCAAGCACCAATTATATTGTAGCCGTCTACTAGCAAAACGGCCTTGGGTAAGGGACGGGGCATGGTTTTTAATCACAATTTTCTAGAGTTGGCAAGATTCGTTCATAACTTTATATAGTAATTGAAGCACCCCTTGTAACACTATGTTACAGTTAGCAAAAACTGCATGAAGATGACAAAAGCAGCATTGGCAAACGCATACTAACTAAAAACGCACCTTTTAAAGGCGCGTTGCAGTTTTTTAGTTATTAACGATGAATTTCCCGAAGATTGGGGGCTGGAAGGAGTTAAGAACGGGGATTGTAGCTCACTTTATTCCTGAGACTTGGTTGATTTCCCAGGAATAAAGCGGCTATTTTTCCTTAGTTGTGAAACTCATTTGGGTGTTTGACGCTCGCGGATTCGCTATCGTCATGACCAGATGAGCTGAAAACAGAAGACTAGTACAGCACAGCGAAAATAAACCACCCATATGTCTAAAACCCTTGGTAAAACGTAATTACGAATTACGCGCAGCGGTACTAGCAAAAAAATGGGTATTTAAGAAACTTATTTGTTTACTGCCATCAGGCGCTGTTTGAGGCGCAGGGCTTCGCCTTGATCAACAAGAGAGCCGCTTTCTAGTAAAAAAGCGCCGTCACAGTAATTCAACTCATCTAGGCGATGTGTCACCCACAAGGCTGTAATACCACGACTTTTGACAAGGCGGCGGACACCAGCAACCAAGTCCAGTTGGCTATCTGGATCTAATAAAGCAGTAGGCTCATCTAATAGTAGGACTTCACAGCGACGGGCGATCGCACCAGCAATTGCGACTCGCTGTTTTTGCCCCCCACTCAGAGCATAAATAGGACGTCGTTGCAGCGCGTCTAAATTCACTGCTCCTAGAGCCTCCTCTACCCTCGCTCTCACTACAGCAGGCGGCAATTTTTCTTCTACTAGTCCAAAAGCCACGTCTGCACCAACTGTTGGCATAACCAGTTGATGATCGGGATTTTGGAAGACAAAGCCAACGGGATGCAAAACCCGAATTTCACCAGAATCAGGAGCTAATAGCCCCGCCAGCAGCCTGAGTAATGTTGATTTACCACTGCCATTTGTACCCAAGAGCATCCAAAATTCACCCTTGGGTACTTGTAGCGAGCAAGATTTGATTGCTTTGTCTCCACTAGGCCAACTGAAGTGTAAATCCTTAACTTCGATGCCCACTTCCGCCATGGATACACCTTGCTTACTCAGCGGATAGGGCGACAAAGCCAGGTGGTCTACCACTACTAGTGGTTACACCATCTTTCTGAAGAATCTGTACCCCAGAAATTTCGCTGGCACGAATAGCAATTTTTTTGTCTGTCTTGCCTTCGCATTTTAATTCCACAATGTCAGGGTTGCCAGAGCGCATTGCTGCCAAAATTAGCTGGTAAACAGCCTCAGCATCCTCTGCTGTTTTACGTTGTACTGATATAGGAAAAGCAGTGTTTCTGACGGTTAAGTCGATGGTAAACATTTAGCATTAATGAAATTTAACTGTAGGACTCATTCTAGCGCTAGCTGCCTGATCACTGGTGTAGGGAGATGAGGGACAAGGGGGACAAGGTGAGACAGCGCTCTTGGTAGGGTTTCCAACGCCAGTCGCTCATGGGGGAGACCCCAAGACCGCGCTGGCTCCTCCGCAGGCGACTGCGTACACGCGTAGACGCGGAGCGGCTTCTCGTTCGCGTAGCGTCTCCGATAGGAGAAGAGTAGCGGGTTCTCGAAGAGTACCCGAAGGGGGACAAGGGGAAAGAACTATGATTAAATCTTGCTCCTTGTCCCCCCATCCCCCATGCTCCTTGTCCTCTTCATCCAATGCCCAATACCCCATCCCCTTCAACCTGTATAAATATTAAATTAAATTAAAAATTACCTGGAAAAGTTAGCGATTTGCACTTAATATGATTAGAGACAGTAAAAAATTGTAAACTGGATTGACAACCCAGTTAAGTTTCTGTTTATGGAGAGCGAAAGAATAATAGCGATCTATAATACAGAAGTAAAAACCTGCACTTATAAACATTTGGAGATTTGATCTCATGACCATCGCAGTTGGACGCGCCCCCAGTAGAGGGTGGTTTGACGTTCTAGACG
>NZ_JCACKA010000160.1:4100-9397 GCF_059505145.1 Mojavia sp. | reverse complement strand
GATCCCCTGACGGGCCAAAGAACCCATCTTCACTCGCGTTAGTTAAAATTCGGAAATTCTTGTTAATCACAGTTGCTAATTGCCTTGCTGTTTCTGCATCGCCCGAATCCCTTAAAAAGTCGAGGGGATTGCATACTTCTGATTCGGGAAATCCTGGTGCAAATATGTGTACATCATAGCCCTGGCTCTTAGCATAGGCAGCAATTTTAGCTTGTGACGGATACTTGAAATCGTATAGAACAATACCAAACCCTTGGTCGATTGCGGAGTAAATCATCGGGTTGATGGCACTGAAAGTTTTTCCACTACCGGGAGCGCCTATAGTTGCTGTTCCTCTTTGTGCATCTGGTACATATAAAGGTATTCCAGCATTGCCTTTTTGTGTTTTCGCACCTTTAAATTGATGCCGTCCAATGTAGAGTGCAGCACTATCACATTTAGGACTGGCTATTTGTTGGAGTGCTTTCTTTTTGGCAGTGGCTGTTTCCTTATTCCCTCCCCAATAAGAGGTAGCTATTTTCTTGTTTTTAGAACCATCTCCTAACAACACTTTCATTACTAAATAAACCCCTAATGCCCCTAATAGTGCTAGTCCATTAGGTGTCAGAAAGTGATGTGTATACTTGCCAATATCATGATTAGGGTTTTGTAATTGCTCAAATGGTTGACTATAACTAATCAACTGTGTTTGAATGCCAGTTCTCATTTTTACTCTCTCTAAAAAATTAATCTGGAACTGTTGATGGTTGACCAAAAATAATTGGATCTTTTTCTCTGTATTCAATAAATGGAACTGGCCCGATAAAGTAAGGTGAGCAGGTAAGCCCAACGAAGGGGATGGTTTTGCAGATTCTAAAAAACATCGCCGTTTGCATGGAGCCTGTTGATTCATCAATATCCCAAATCACTTGTTTAAAGGCTGAACCAAAAGGATTGCGCCCTGTCGGTTCTTTACCCCCATTGAGAGATTTGAGTATGCCAAATCCGCCTCTAACCTTCTGAACTTTGCCAGAAATCCACTGCACACCTGTTGTTCTCCCGATGCCGGACATCTCTGCATGAGCGCAATTATTCTGTAGGCACGGAACATTAAACCCTTGTTGATAGCTACCAGAAATTGAACGAGTCCGGTTAGCTTCAACATCTTGCAGTACAAGGTCAACTTTGCCAACAAAATTTAGGTCAAGAGTGCGTAAACCGGGAAAATTATCCCAGGTTAAAGTGTCTAGTCCAGGCACTCCATTAACTTTACTATTTTGCCAATTAGCAAAGCGATTAATGGCAGTGTTTTGAATGTTAGGAATAGAAGTAAGCGAGTAATTTTGTAAATTAATTACTCTCATCAGGGGAAGATTCTGAAGTTGGGGATTAGTGCTAGCACTGCCGATTGTGCCATAGGTAATACCGAAGCTACTCAAAAAATCACTGATAGGTTTGACACTATTAACAGGTGCATTTTGTAAAGTAGGAATTGCGTCAACTAAATCAGGTAAAGTCTGCCATTGGATTAACTGCAAATCCGAAAGTTTAAATAAGCTTAAGTTTATTCCTTGTGCTGAAGTTATTGTTTCTAAACTTAAGTTCTCTATCGCTAATGTTTCCGTTTCAAAATCTCCTAACTCCATAAAGACAGCAATGCTTTCACCTGCCTTCCAAGTTTTAGTTTCAGTACCTCTAGTCCCTGGGTAAGTTACGCTGCCATTTTCCGATATAATCATGTCACTAAAACGTAACCGTGACCAATCAGGTATAAAACCACTTTCAGAATTAACGAAAGACACTTGCGCTTTTGCTTGAGGGAGAATAAATCCAATTGCTTGATTAAGTATTCCGTACTTCCAGAAACTATGAATAAATAAGAAAAAAATTAACCCCAGAAATATTAAGGATCTTATTTGGGCATCACGATTGATTTGGAGTTGTTTTTTATCAACTGCAACTTGCTGGACATGAATGTTATTACTAACTTCTAAACCTTGGTTTTTACTTTGTTTAAGCGTTTGTTTTCCTTGATTTATCAGCGCGTTCAATATGAGATAAATCAATGATTTATTCGGGATACTTTTTGATGTCTTTTGTTGCTGATTCATATATTTCTATAATTATTTTTGCCAAGTTTTGTTAACTTATTGACTAACTCCATTGAGACGACAGCTTTATCAGCAGCTTTTGTTAGGTCTTCACCAAGTTGTACATAAGTAATCAATTGCTGAAGACGTTGATGCAATTCATCAGTAGGAGTCAGCCATCTATTTCTAATAGCTATAGCCATCCCATTTCTCAAGCTGTTAACTGTTTTAACAGCGGTGACTAATGGTTGCAGTTGAGGGCGCGGTGTTTTCTTACTATCAATGGCAACATCGTTGCTAAGCATCCCCGCTGGAATAAATTGGTCAGGCTTTATTTATGCAAGTAACCTATATATCCCAGTTTTGGGCTGCGACGACCGGAGGTCGTCGCAAAGCCTGACCAATTTATTTTTGCTCAATCCCTAATCACTACTTGGCTGTATTTGGGAGTGCCGTTAGCAATTGCCAAGCGAAAACTGTAAGCCTTGCGTTCACCAGTTGATGATTGTGTTACCACCGTTAACAAAGTTGTTGATGCTTGCGGTAAACCAGGGATGTTGACTCTTTTAATCCGCCGCAGATGAATTAGTCCCGCACCTGGACTCTGACAATTTTGATTGATACCTTCTAAACAGCCATCTGTATCAACCAGAATTTGAGATGGATCATCTAACCAGACTCGTTGTATCCTTTCTCCTACTTCATAAAATGAGATTGCTACACCATGACCGTTCCAGACGTTGATCGTTTGCAGTAGGGCCGTTTCACCGCTAGCTTGAGATTGCTTAATGCTACGAACTACGGGTGCAGCAAGTGTCATTACTGGAGTAAGACAAACAACCGCGCTCATACAGCCAACAATCATGTTTTTCATGGCAACTCCAGGGTACGGTTGACAATGAAAGTAACTTTCGTTCCTTGTCCGATGTGCCAAACATTGGGTCGAGCCAGTATTTCTTGGGTTGAAGCAGCAGCGCGATCGCTTAGAATATCTCCCAGCTTGTCAAATGCACCATTCAAGAATGCACCGCCGATATTACGCCGATTGTTTTGTGTTACCGCACTGCTAAAGCTGCCAATCGTAGAATTTTGGATTGTACTTTGGGAATCCGGCTGATTAATGACTTCTCCTACTTTTGCCAATCCTCCAACCAAGCCCAACGTCACATCATAATTGGCTATCGCTCCACCCAAGTCTTGGAATTTTTTAGCAATTAGGGGTTTTCCTTTTTCTCCCTGTACAGAAATTGCACCAGCACTCAGGGGATATTCCGCGTTGTCTTTGATGATGCTCCGAACATTGGCAGTTGCATAGTTACCGCCATCAACTCCTACCAATTCCACTGCAAGTATAGTACCGTTTGGAATGGCTACCTCACCATAATTGTCACGTAAGTCTTGGGTTAATTTGGCGACAAACCGTCTGCCATCGTCAGTTTTTCGAGAGTCGTTTGTGTTATCAGTCTGTTGTTTGACTAGTGGTGTAACTAGGATGCCAGTGGCAAACTCCCCAACTGTGAGGTAGCGAGTTTTGCGTTCGCTCAGGATTTGACTTTCTTGTGGCAAGTAGTTATTTGCTACAAGTTTTTTGTCAACTTTAGCCTCCACTTGGAACCGGGGGCGGATCTTTTCAATAGTGTTAGATGTGTTTTCTTCGGCGGCGGATGGATATTCATTATTAATATCTGTTGGTTCTGCTTGCTGTTGATTTGTCTGTATCGATGATGCCGATAGTTCTGCCGGGTCAGGCAAGGTCGATTCCCCAACCGAACTATCGACATAAGCTATCACTCCGTATGAGCCAATAGAGCGTAGTCGGTTAAATTCCGCAGTCGGTTCTACAGCTTTTTGTACTCTTGCAATGCCTGAATTGCTAACTCTCGGCAGCACAAAACTACGAGTTACTGGTTGATAAGTTCTTGGTGACGAATACGTTCTTGGCGATGAATAAGTTTTTAGTGGTGCTGGAGTTGAAGACACTCTTCTTGCTTGAGGTTCGCTCTTAATAGGTTTTGCTCTGTGAGGTTCTTTTTGCTGTGCTTTGACTGATTTGTGTTGATTTATTTTGTCTAACTGTTCTTGTTGTTTCGACAACGCTAACTGTGCATAAACATCCCCATCTTTATCTTCATGTGATGGGGTTGATTGTATTGATTGGGCTTGGGGTGTCTCTGGTTTATTGACGCTCGATTGCCCATTTATGATGTTGTTAAACATCAAATAGAAAATTAAAAATCCTATCCCTAATGGCGCACCAATTATCCCTAACCTTGACCAAGGAGAAGTAACTACCGTATGTTGTGTTAAAACTTCTACATCTTCATTTTCGGCATTTCTCTTGTTATTTATCTCTTCTGGCTCATCATCAAGTTTTAAGATTTCATCTACCGTTAATGGGTTTTCAATCATCGTTTTCTTCCTAAATCTAAATCTACAATTTGTGTAATCTCTAATCCACTGGAGCGAATTGTATAGATTTTCTTAGCAAGAAGAGAAATATCCTCTGGCGGCTTTTGTGGTGTAGTCACTGCCTCTAGAGTTACTGTTTTATTTAACGCAATCGCATCTCCGGCATTATCTAGTTTTTTAAACGTGACTAAAGTTGATTGAAAATCTATCTCCCACTTTCCTTCTGTTATTTTTCGCGGAGAGGATATATAGTTAGGAATAATTGCCACCCTCATATTTCCGCTAAACACTTCTTGGGGAATCATTTGTGCTAATCTCCGCACAAATGCCGCACGAAATCCTTGTTTTTCTGATAGTGCAAATGCGGCTTCGTAAGCCCTTGTCGTTACTTTTAAAGTTGGTTTATTGTCTAATCCCTTAATTTCTACTCCAGGGTCAGCTTCTACTATTAGTTTCCCTTGAGCATTGTTCTTCTGTATTAGTCCGTCCCAGTTAAACATCCCCACAAATGTATCTGATACAAATTTTTTGATAGTTTCACCAGAGCGTTCCGCAGGTTCTACCGCCGTAGCTCTTATTGTTTCTCCACTCGACAACTGCACCAGTGACGGCACTTCCTGCTTTGCTAGTCTCCTTATCGCCCCATAGTTAAGAAACTGTACCAACAGTGAAATACAACCTACACCACAACCTACCACCGCAATTATTGCTATCCTTGTCGGCACTGCTGGGCCATAACTTAAGAACGAATTTAATTGCTGCTTCCTCGATTGCGATTTCACAAATTTCGGTTTAGCTAATTTCAGCATATTACTATTC
>NZ_JCACKA010000160.1:0-4000 GCF_059505145.1 Mojavia sp. | reverse complement strand
AACCTAGCTATCCCCCCAGCACCGCCTGTCACTACCGTTACAGCAATATCCTTGGCTACATTTTTGGACTCATCTGCGGCTTTATTAATCTGCATTAGCAACGATAGCCCACCTCCTGCCGCTATCCCCGTGGCAAGGGCTGGTGCAAATATTCCGATGGTAAATAGGAAAAATAATGGTTGATCTGAACGCGAATTAGCTATTAACTCGGCCGCAAAACCCGCGATGATATTAAAACTCAATTTCGCCATTCCTACTGAGAAGTAGCCCGTTAACCATGCCAGTATTGGTTTAGCTCCGTATGGTAGTAGACTCCCTCCCACAGCGAGAGGCCCAAGATATGCCGTCAACAGCATTGTTAACTCTATTCCCCATTGATACGCCCCAGATAGCCCTACCAGAATATTAGTTATGTTCTCCGCTACCACCGAACCCACAAATGCACTAAACGGTGACAGTAATACCTGAATTGGGTTTGCTCCTGACTGAATTGCTTGTTGTGGTGCCTCTAGAACCCGATTGATTCGCTCAATTAAATAAGCAAATGGCCCACTTGCTCCAAAGTAATCTGGGTATTGCCGAGATAATGTTTGCTTGGCTTGCTCCAAACACTCTACTGTTTCTTGCGGACTCAGACTAGATGTGCGGCAAGCTTCTATTTCTCTACCAATCGCCGCCCTTACTGCTGCTACTCCCATTGCTCTTGAGTACGCGGCTCTCAAATCTACTCCTACTGCTGTTCTTGTCAGCACGTAATTATTTACATTATTTATGTAATCCTTGATACTAATTGTGGTTTTTCCCAACAGTTGCCCATCATTTGCTAGCAACGCTGCAATCAGCAGTGGCCAGATAAACGAGCTAAATGCCCTTTGTTCTTCGTTATTAATTACTTGTTTTGTCCACTCCAAGATAAAAAATCCCAGTGTTGTGACGGCAAATAATGTACCAACTGTGCAAAGTGAAGCATAAAGTTGTCCACCAAGAACTTCTGACCATAACTCGTTAAATCCTAGTGATACTGCATCTGATACTTGGGCGGCTCTACTTGCTAAATTATCGTTAGAAATTATCCCATTCGCTATTTGCGCCAACAGATTATTCATACTTGATTCTCGCTGGATCGAATGTCACGTTTGAAAAGCTCTTTAGGCTGGGGAGGCTGCAATACGGTTCGGATAGGCTCTTTAGGCTGGGGGGAAATTAGTACAGACGCGATTAATCGCGTCTCTTCAATGGCTCTTCTCTCCCCCTGCACTTTCCTCTTCCCCAGCTCAAGAAAGCTCACCTCAACAGATAACTTTGTTAACCGAACAGTATTGGGGGAGGCTGGGGGAGTAAAGAGGAAAACTTGTATTTATCAATACTGAAATAGCGTTGAATTCACTTATTTATTTGTCTCCCCCAGCACCCCCTGCTTGCCTCAACAAATAACTAAACTTAGTGCCATTCCTCGCTGGATCTAGTACAGACATCAACACTAATTCTTGAGTTAGTGATACTTGTCCTGTAGTTTTAAGTTCTTCTTTTGTAGTAGAGTTCGCTAGGGTTTCTGCTACCTGTGTCAGCATCAAATTCGATTGGGCAGTATCAAGACGCGCCACCAATGAATCAGCATGAAAGCGGGAAATTGTACTCACCATTTGTGCATTTTGTGCTGCTATCACTTTCAGAATATTTTGTGACGCATCTAATCCTTGTGCTTGCTCTGCTAAATCTTGAACTTCTTGTGATATTTGAATCGTCGAGAGGATTTTTTGGGTGGTATTTTGTTGTCCTTGGGTTCCCAATGTCGAAGATACTGACGCACGAGCTAAATCTCTTTCCAATAATTGGGCTAATGATTTCGTTTTGGGTATTGCTCTACTATTCTTTAATCTTCTAATCAAATCTTGTGTACTTTTATCCGGGTCTGGTGTTCCCATTTCTCCTTTTGATGATTCAATAGCAACACTGGCATCTTCCGCAAGCGAGGCCCATGTTGTTCTAATTTTTTCTTGAACTTTTTCTTCCGCATTGCTGTACTCTTGTCGCATATCCTCTAATACTGAACCCAAAAAATCTTTAATTGACACAAATCCAAAACTTGGGTTAGCCGTTAACACTAAGGGAATAGTAATTATGATTGGTATGAGGAGTTTTTTAAGTTTAAACTTCATCATTATGATACCTTTACTCTTCTTTTATTTACCAGAATTCGTAAATGAACAGGGTGTAGGCTGTAGTATTAATAAACATTTAATATCCGAGGCAAAACAGCGTTTACTTCTTCATTCCCTACATCCAAAACCCTACCCCCTATCCCCTGTTTTTCTACTAACAATTGTTGGGCTTCGTCTGATAATTCTTCTCCTCTAATCATCCGAATATAATCCTCACTAAATCTATATAGTCCTAGTAAAAGATTGTTATTATATTTATTCAGAAATGCCTCTCTCAGCTCTTGCTCGGCTGGATTATTAGCCACTGCTGCCAATAAACAATACGCTGGATAATAACGGCAGAATGTTAGCTTGCCATTGTCATCTAATAACCACGATGAATAGATCAGGGATTTTTTGGGATAAAATGTTTCTGTACTGTTTTTACTAATAATCGAATAAGGATATTTAAATCTTTCTACAAATGGATCTATTGCTGATGACTGAATCCGACCCACTAACCGCGTCGTGATATTTGCAAATATTTTCGCTGCTGCTTGACTTTGGTATATACTTTCTGGCTCTTGGGCAGACAGAATGACGCGGATACCAGCTTTAGCTCCGTTGGCACAGAGTCTTCCAATTAGTTCGGCGATCGCGTCAAATTGAAACAGAATCGGTGCTTCATCTAGAAAGAAAATACTCGCTTTTGATGACAGGGCGCGACGCAGGGCTGCTGCATACGCACTCAACGCTAAAATTGCTGCATCTGCATCGCTTGATAAATTCCTTAGTGCAAATACTAATAACTTTGCATTCGCCCTAAAGCTGGAAGGCGACGAGATTGATTGCCCTACCTTGGACGATAGCCAATACTTTAATCTCACCTGTATATGTCCTAATGCTTGGGTTACTTCAGTGCTACTTGTAGACAGTGAATCTAAATTTATGTACCCTGGTGAGCAATATTGGCAGAAGTCTTTTAGTGTTGGTGTATCAAGCCATTGCGGAGTCAAGATCCCTGCCCTCAATGCTGCTTGATAACGCAATTTTATTTCTTCATCATTAAAAAATGTTTGTAATGCCAATGACAGCAGCGATTCGATGATTGATACCATCGAGAAACTTACTCCTATTGAGTTCGTCCCTATAATCATTGTCATCAGCACTGATTTGAGAAACTCCTTAAAATCTGACATTCGCTCTTTGATTGTTTCTTCATCCATTGAGCGTAAGTCTGGTAACTCAAACAAGTTGTTATATTCTTTGGCTATATCAAAGTATGCCCCATCTGCGCCTAATAATCGCGTGTAATCCGTAAACGTTGATGTCCCATCTGGTTTTGGGTAATCTAGGGCTATTACTGGTATATCTTGCGCTATCGCCGGGGTCAATATTCCTGCCACTAGCACTGACTTTCCAGAGCGAGTTGTCCCAAACACTGCTAGATTCTTATGGTTTTGGTACAAGTTTAGATGTACTGGTGTTCCTCCTTCTGCCGCTATTAGCTCAAATCCTGTTTTATCCCCTGTGGCTGTGCGGATTAGCGGTGTTAGCCCTGGTGCTTCTGATGTGAAATACATTAACCTCCTGTTGAATGGTTTTGTTAATAGTGCCTCCCAAACTATCGGTGTGCATTGCAACCATAGCTTCCACGCATACTCTGTTTCTCTGTCTACCACTGCTGGCCGCAGAAAGCAACTTGCTAAATATCTGCAATCCTCATCTAGTTGTGGCAGATTTTTTCGGTGTACTAAGAACACTACTGCTGTATGCAATACCGCACTTCCTTTGTATAGCGTCCGTTGTGCTTCTACCGATTCTTCTATGTTTAATCCTGCCTTCACATCTATACTGCC
>NZ_JCACKA010000159.1:0-9532 GCF_059505145.1 Mojavia sp. | reverse complement strand
TGAACAGCATTCTTCCCTTGGATGCTAAATCTGCATCTGTTAACGGGATATTGCGCGATCGCGGCGATGATTCGATTCTCATGCTCCCGAATATACGCCTCTACCTTTTTGCGGTACTGATAAGGGCTGAAACCAGTTTGTTTTGTGGGTACGTCAGTCTCAACAATTTCTCCTAGCTCATCCTCAAAATTGGTGTAGACAATCTGCTGTTCTTGAGGATCGATAAATTTAACTAAATCCCGCAGTTGACGGCGCATTTGTAAGGGTCAACTCCGGCGTGATATCCTGCCACCATGATTCGGTTTGAATGTCTGCAATCAACTCAAGTTTTGCCTTCACCCTTGGGATGGTTTGCTTTTCTTCCAAGCGGTGCAGCAAATCCCGCACTTGGTCACGGAATTTGATAAAGTCTTTGGACTGTTTAAGGACAGTAATTTGCAGTCTCAAGCAAAGTATTAGGGAGTTGGGCTAAAGATTGAGCGATGTCAAGGACAAGCCGCTGCGCGTCTACATCTACATATCAACATCGGTTTTGCCCTCACGTCCATTGATTTGTTGTGCCGCACCGTTATTTTTAAAAGCAAATATTTTATGAAACGCGATTGTCAGAAGAACTAACAGTTAAAGATTTCGCTGCTAATTAGACGTTCCAGCCTTCTGAATTGTCACTTGTATTGTTTCGCTCTCGCCAAGTTCATAAAGACTTATTAAATTGTTCTCGATTGTGAAGATTTGCTCAACAGTCATATCCGCGAGCAAGTTGCCTTGCAAATCTTTAATAATTTGATGAACTGTTACGATATCTCTGCCGTCATCGTCCGTTTCGTAATCTAATGGTTCGAGTTGAGGTTGAATAATCTTAAATTGATTCGTCCAATACTCCCGCACTGCGTCGCGCCCGTAAACGAAACCGCCTTCCAATCCGTTCGCCCATTTTACGTCCGGTTGCATAAACGCAATGATTGTTTCAATTTCGCGTTTGTTGAAAGCATCGTAAAGATTTTGTAGAAATTGTTGATTTGAACTCATAATTTTTGAATATACATCACGAACTTTGTCAAAACAAGAAAGCGGCACAACGACTAAGATAAACGGCGGCAAGTAAAGAACAACTCAGCACCAAGATCATTCAACCGTCCGCTTCATCGACTTGTTATGCCGCAACCACTCTAGCAGACATCAATCCTCAGCAGATTGCTTGCTGCTCCAAAAAAGTTGAAGTGCTGACTCATCAAGTATATAAGCTGACTCACCATCCCGAATCACTCGTTTACCAAGCCGAGGAAAAACGCCAATATCTAAGCGTCCTGCTTCTCCACCTATCAGGTATACAAGGTCTTCATTGAATGGGTTACGAAGATGATGGGGTTGTTGAGGTAGCCCAAATCCCATAAAGTCTCCTGGCTTAACTTCGTATTCCCTTTCTCCAATTTCCGCAATACCTCGACCTGACAAGATATAAACCCACTCTTCTTCATCCTGGTGAGCGTGATAAATGAAAGATTCCTTGCCCGGAGGTACACGAGCAATCGTCACACCAATGCGTTTAAGACCGACAGTACGCCCAAGAAACCGTAAATAAATTTCTGAATTAGGATTAAGCGGATGATGGAACTCAAACGCATCCATTGAATTGATGTCTGATGCTTTCAGCAAAGAATTTTGTTCATCAGTCACGTTAATATCCTCCAAAGCTAGGCAAAAATAATCAGTTCTAAAAATACCTTTTAGGTTTCCCGCAAGGCATTTTTTAGCGTATTGCTAGTAACAATAGCGGTGTATCCCGCCTGCTTATCAAGCCCAATGATTTTAACTTTTATGAAGCACAGCCACAAACGGTTTGACATTGAGTACATACTTCACCGCTTTGATGGCTATTAGCGCAAGCTTCGCAGCAATAAGGTTTGCCATCTTTGATCACGGCATCCTCAATGGAGAATACGCATAAACAAGTTCCACAAGCACATTTGAATTGAGATACGTTAGACATAGCCTTACACTCTGTTTTTTGTGAAATCCGGGAGTTGAGTAGTACAGCTAGCGCTCGCCTTTTTGCACTACAGTCATAACATATCAGTATTTACTCAGATGTATTAAAAGGAAGCACACAGCAGAGAACTTTTAACACAGACTGCGTGTGAGGCTTGTTTTATGATCGCCCTAGACGCTTGTCGCCATTCTTGCGCTTGACTCACAGCCAACGGAGGGGATCAAGAACATTCCATGTGAAATGAGCTGTTCTTGAGCAGAGGGAGCAAAAAAAGTTTTAGTAATTTTTACTACCTGTATAGCCATGAATACACTTATTTCTTTCTCTCGCCCTGCCTCAAGAGCTTACTGATCTGACAAAATCGCATTGCTCCCCGTCAATATCTGCTTTCTTCAAACTTTACTGTTGCCCGTTAAGCGTTCTCTGTCCTTAACAGAGTTGACAATAAAACTTTTCGGAACATAAATCAGCGATTCATTGTTAAATCTCAAAAGCTCAAGTAGCAGATGTAAAGTCAAACTGTGCCGGAGGTTTTCTGAAGGCTCATGTGTGTCTATTCTCTTTGATTGCAAAAATAGATGGAAATTCCGAGTTAGAAAAGATTACTCTCAAGAAGGTAACAAGACCAGATACAATTCGAGCTAATGTCGGTAGTTACCGCTCAATAGCAAATCTCAACAATCAATACAAAGGAGTACTACTTGTGCAGAGCGCAAGAATGCAGGTTTTGATGGATAAAACTGCGATCGCACTTTCTGCTGCGTGTGCAATTCATTGTCTTGTCCTACCAGTTATCATAGTCATGCTTCCTGCACTGTCAACGACTTTTGTTGGTAGCGAAAGCTTTCACCGTCTGATGGTGTGGTTTGTCTTTCCGATCAGTGCCTTGGCTTTAACTCAGGGTTGTCGTCGCCATAAAGATCGGATAGTACTCAGCTTTGGCGGATTGGGGTTGGCGCTTTTAATCGCTACCGCAATTATTGGTCACTCCATCTTTAGTGAAGAGTTTGAGCGTCTGACAACGGTTTCTGGAGCAATGTTTTTGGCGTTTGGACATCTGCGTAACTATCAATTATGCCGTAAGCATAAATGCAGGTTCTAACAAGGGTGATGGCTCTTTAAGAGCAATGCAAGCTATGTGCATTCATCACGTTGTGCAAGATTATACGTTCTCCCTTCATTTCTAGCCAGTTGCCTTCACACGACCTTGCGTGCCGTATCTATCATGTAGCGTCTCGACTACAGCACTCTCGTAACTGGCCCACACCGGAACAACACAAGCTCATCGTTTGACCATCTCCGCCGTATAGCTTTTTGCTTGTCCCGTTGTTTTGTTATTTCCATTAAAACTGCAACCGCACTCTATCGGATGCCAAATTGCCAAAATCCTCAGGGGATTATCTCGTTCCTAGATTCAGGTGGGAGCAACGCGCTCATAGTGAGATCGTCGTGAAATGAGCTGGCGTTGCGGGGGGAGCGGGGGTAGCTGGGGGAGAAAAAAAATATTTGTAATTGGCAGCCAAATGCCTCAAATCATTGCTGGATAGGAAATGTACGCATTTTTATTTGGCGTTTCTTGTATTTGCTTCCCCAGCCTCCCCAGCCCAGCCCAAACCAGCCACCTCACTTGCATCGCGTTGCTCCAGATTCAGGCTCCAGAACTAGGGTTGAGTTTTTGCATTGGCTTGACCCTATTAATTGTTAAGGATTTTAGACAATTGTTATCATCTGAGTGCTGTGTTAACCGTTGCATTGCTTGTGATTGCTCTTGCAAGGATCTACGGCTATTAGTTAGGCTTCATTCTTGATTTTAACAGGTTTAAAATCAGCGTACTTGAGGTCAAATACTTGCTTGATTTGCTTGTCTAGCTTGTACTTTTCGAGAAGTTGACACACGTTTTCGTCCGTTTTTACCGACTCAAACGTGTGCCAAAAACTTACTTATGACTAATGTACTCATCACTTAAGAGCGAGGAGTGCTAAAAGTAAAAATTGGTTACTATGTCTTTCGAGTGTACTCTTGTGGCTGTCTAAATCAGGTAACCAAGCCAATAATATCAATCTAATAACAAGCTAGAATCACATGAACATAACTCCTTCTCGTGCCTTAGTACACTGCGATCGCCTGTTTGAAGTGCAGGCGATTGCTTCTTAAAAATCATCCTTGCGAATTCCCAAAAACTCAACACAGGTGGCTGACTCTGACCCTGTGGGATGGGCGGCACAGACAGGGATCATGGGAGTAGAACTGGCAGCAATTGCAGTCGAGAATTTTAGGTATGGTGGCGAGCGTGGGTGAGCTTAATCCCAGTTTCTCAAAAATTAGTCCTCATCTCTAACCTCTAACTGATAAATTTTCATCGATGGGTGTTCGTCCATCATCCACCGATAATACCCACTCTTGGGGGGCAATACCCTATCACCACAACGATACAGAGGCGATCACTTTTTACTAACATATATTCAGAAGCAATTTAAAGGTGTTTTTTCTAATACGATTCATTCCTTAAAAGGCGCGCATTCAAGAGTTGAGCCAAAGCTTTGCCACCTTGGTGCATAATGACGTTGTGATTCCATTCCATCAAGGGTCGAATGAAAATTGCTAGTAGATTCATCCAAGCTTTCGTAGTTTTCACAGTCCAGGTATAGCGAACAATCGTTCCATTTTCAACTGCTTCTAGTTCCCATAAACCGACTCCTTCTATTTCACCGTGGGCAACTGCTTCCATTAATACAGGAGCTTCAATTCTCTGAATGCAAGTGTCAAAGGTGAGTTTGTAGAAAAGAGGAGTTTTCCAAGTAAAACGCCGGATATTCCCTACTCCATTTGTTTGCCCTACCTGTAGCTCAACTACGCTTTCGACTGCTTTCCAGTAAGGAGGCCAACGTTCGGAATGGATAATTGCATCCCAAACCTTCTCAATCGGCGCATCTAAGTGCCAAACGGTTAAAAATCGGTAGCTTGCCATACTTTTTAGCTGTTCCTATAAGTAGCGAGCGCGATTATTCTACCAATAGTAATGAATAATTAGGTCTTTTGAGCAATGATATAAACATGATTTTCAGGATATTGGTCATATTCGAGGTGGCGGCATGTGCAGTCATGGTCAGTGAGAATTTGTAGCAAAGTATCTACGCCCAAAGTGCTGTACTCAAAGTCCTGACCTTGAAATGCCCCCGAAATCTCACTTTTTGTATGTCCGCCACCACATGTGAATAGGAGTACTCCCTCCGGTTCAAGAGCATCGCATAACTTTTTCATCACAGGCTCTTGCACATTTAACGGCAGATGAAAAATGCTGTCCCAAGCAGAAATTAAACTATACAGTTTCCCAGGAATCCAACAGCAGATGTCTTCAGTGTAAAATGTAATCTCTGGATGCAGGTGCTTGGCTAAATTTATCATTTCTGGGGAAATATCAAGTCCTTCAACCTGAAATCCATGCTTGGATAAGATGTTGATAAAACGCCCACTGCTTCCACAACCTACATCAATAGCTAAGTGCCTCTTAAGTAAGTCGGTGCAATAAAACCAAACTATGTAAACAAAGGTAAATAAGGCTCAAATTCTTTTTCTCCCTGCTCCCTGCCCCCTGCCCCCTGCCTTATTGCAACAATAATTATTTACGCCGACCTACTTAGAAGTAAATTTGATAGCCCGCTCCAATTGCGCGATCCCGTAGGTTGAATCTTGATGCTCAGTCTGCCACCATTGGGCAATTTGATCATATCGAGCGGCTGTGGCATTTGGATTCATCTTCTCTTCCCATTCAACGCAAAAAGTTTACCTGATTGTGCAATCAAAACATAATTATCAGGGAAACTGGGCGATCGCTTATAAACAGAGCAGATAAAATGTTGATTAATTAATCTTTGAATTAACTTGAATAGGAGCTTGGGCTTGTTTTGTTTGTATATTGCTCGTGCTGGGCGTATTTAACCTACGGGATAATGCCAGCACACTCATAGCAAACTGTTGATAGACTTCTGACGATTTATTCATAAAAATGATAATTGAGTTGCGGTGGCTGTGAATTGCTAAATACCGAATACCGATTTTTCTTGATGATTGCATATATGATCAAACCGACACCTATACCAATAATGATTAAACCAAATAAAAAAGAGCGAACTAGTAAACCTAAAGCAAAAAAGATACAAGAACCTCCAAAAACTAGCAGTGCATAAATAGGTGCTTCTTGAGTTTCAACTGAATCAATATTTTGAATTCGTATCCAAGTGTCTTTCTTTTCTAAATAGGTTCTAACTGTGGCTTGAAGAGTATCACTAGTTACTTTAATGGTCATTTGCCCTTTAACAGGAATTAAAGCATTACCCCACACCTGAGCAGGTTTTCCTGTAATTTCAGGAAGAGGCTGATTACTTCTCATATTTGTATTACCGTTCATTAAATGCTTTACCTGTTGTGTAAACCTAATTCCTATTTGTTCTCTGGATTTTGTGCTTCTTCAACAGTCAAAGAGCGGATTAACTCTCGAATAACATCCGTTGCTGGTCGTCCTGTCATTGAGCAGTATTTTTCTAATCTCTCTGCTTCGCCTGATGTGAGATTGATTGTCAGTCGTTTAACAGCCCATTTCTTATTCACAGGTTTAATAAGCTTTGTTTGAAATTACTTCTCTAATATCAGCCAATTAAACTGTCATTACAATGATAGAAGTAATGATATTAGCTTCAAGAAGTTGTGAAGGAAATGCTATTAAGCTTAAAACTGTAGTGAAGAGCTTAAATACATTTTATGGTATGAAGTTTAGGTAGCTTAAAATTATTAATTGTGAACAAAATATAAACTAAAAGCCATAATACTCCCAAAGTGAACCGGGTGGGTCTGAAACGGAGTATTAACTCGACTACCAGAAAAAGGGGGTTGCCGTTGAGCGATCGCGCGATTAAAAAATTGATTCAGGATATCTCTGAAACGGCGAAGGTGGAGTTTTCCTGTCAGTGGTTAGGCCACTCTCATGCAACGAGGGCGGTGGAGAGTAAACCGCTTTTTCAGGTGCAAGACCAGTTGGGGCATAGTAAGAGTGATACTACCAAGGGGTATGTTCGTTCCAAAAAGGATGCGGGAACGGGTACAGTGCTACCGAAGTTTGGATTAAAAATGGTAAGTTTTAATTTATTGGGCATACCGTTTCGTGTTCAAATTACGTTTTATTAGTAAACCTACAACCCCAATAGCACTGACTAAAATACTTAAACCAGAGTTCGACTCAGGAACTTGCTTAGAGACAACTTTCAAGTTGGTAATATTGTCACGGATGAGCAACTCGTTTGTTGTAGGATCAAAGAAGTCGATACCAACACCTCTAGAATAAGAAAGCGGATTCTCAGAAAGTATGGGGAGTTCTGTTTGCTTACCTGAGTAGAATAGCGCAACATCAAATAGACATGTAAGGCTAGAAGAAGTTATGCATCCAGGTGGATAACTAACGCCGCTAAGAACTCCCAAATTCATCGGAAAACCAATTAGATCAGAACTAACAGATGGAACAACATCAAAGTCAGCAGTGACGTTACTTAAATTGACATAGGGCGCTGAGATAGAAAAGTTAGAAACAGCACCAAGGTATGCAACTCCCGTAACATCAGGTCGAAATATCGCAGGTTCAGGAGATGGAGGGGTGTTCGTATTCAAGGTAAATGTTCCTGTTGCGCCATTTGTAGTAGAAAAGTTAAAGTCTATTAGGGCAGCTTGAACTGGTTCTACGCATATGGTTCCTAAAACAATAAAGGCTACTCCGGCAACAGCGGTAGATAATTTCTGCATGTGTTTTTTTAGGTTTAGCACCAAAAAGTATACTTTGGATACAGAAATTATCTCAATCTGCCAAAAGGTTTTACTTAGATTTACCGTCTAATTCAAGTATTGCCAACATTGCTTTTTATCAAAAGTGCGGATTTCGGATGGATGATGTGCGCCAGGACTACTTTTGGTATTTACCTAAGCCAAGCTACGAAAGCAGCATTCAGATTCAGGACTTGCTCGTATTTCGTTTCGATTTGGTGCCATGCTCAACTATGAAAAAAACAAACTGAAAGAGGAAAAGCAAATTAGGTATGGAAGGAATGGCACGCTTGATAACGCTAAATCCTTTATTTACAAGGATGAGCGGGTGTAGGGTGTGGGGTGTAATGACGATTCCTATAGTAGCTTAGATATAAGTATGGCTACTTTAAGATTGAGTGACTAGTGCTATGTACATTGAATCATTATCGATAGCAACCCTGGAGCAAGCAATTCATTTAAGAGAGGAAGTTTTCCCAGGCGTGAGTAATAGTAGTGATGGGCAATCGTTGGTGGCAAGTTTATATCTAGATAAATATGCTCAATGGTTTTCAAACAGTGGAATTACCCAACTCAATTACTGGGTTGCTATCGATGAGAAGTCTTTGCAAGTAATTGGGCTAACTGGGTTATACTGCAAAAGCGAAGACGAACAAGAAGCTGACTGGTTAGGCTGGTTTTGTGTAGCCTCACGATTTCGGGGAAAAGGAATTGGAAAAGAGCTATTAGACTTTACCATCGACTTAGCACAAGCAAAAGCAAAAAGGTACTTACGCTTGTATACTTGGGAACATCCTGATTCTTATGTAGCCCGGATGCTTTATCTCAAACGCGGTTTTTACCAAATTGGTGAATCCCCAAACAACAGCGGATTTAAAACTATCTATCTTGAACTCCAACTCGATAGGGCTGTGTGGAATTAATACAGCAGGATTAGATGAAAAAGCAAAAGATAAACTACAATCGCTTGTTACAATTAACGATAATCAAGCCATGATCATTCCAGCAGGAAAAGATGAGCAAGGGCGCACTGTTGCAGAAGTGATGGCTTACGGTAAGGGTGGAGTTGAGATTAGCTTTCAGGAAGAATTGCTCAAGAGTGGCTTGGCTAGAACGCGACAAGGTAGCGCGGAATGCCCGAATCAAATAACTTTTGAAAACACACAGAGGATGGCTGTAGCATCAAAGTTGGGGTATGGAGTCAGGACAAACAGAATCTGCGTTAAATTGAGAGTCGTGTTGAAAACAAAAGTAGATTAAAGAATATCTTGATTCTCAATTTCACTATTGTCAAAATAGCACACTTAATTAATCTAGCTATAGTGCAACTTAACTGTCTTCAGCCAAGACATTAAGCCATTAACCGCCATAAATAACAAAATTACATAAAGTAAAGCAATAAATCTTACTTCTTTAACAGAATATAACCAGATGCCGATTATATCAACTATAATCCAGTAATACCAACTTTCAATTCGCTTGTGGGTCATTAGCCACATGGCGGTAAAGCTCATAATTGTTGTGAGTGCATCTAAGTAAGGAAAAGAAGCTTTCTCTGGAAATATTGCAGGTAGTATTATATGAATCTGACTCATCAATGCTCCTATAACAAAAGTTAGAGCTATTGTTATTGAAGCAGCCACAATAATTTTACGTTTTGGGCTATATCGAACATTTAAAACTTCTCCACCATTTAGCTTGGTCGTACTCCATCGCCACCAGCCATAAACACT
>NZ_JCACKA010000158.1:0-9767 GCF_059505145.1 Mojavia sp. | reverse complement strand
ATTAAAAATAAAGGCAATGTAAAGTATATTGCAGCTTAAATGCCGATTAGCTTAACGTAGCTTCGTCATTACGGTCGTAGGAAAGTATAAGTCCTAATTGTATTTCGTATAAGGGACTGACAGAAAATAAATTATCCAATTGACTCAGATAATAATATTTTTCTTTCTCCCCCTGCCCCCCGCACCCTGCCCCCTGCCTACACAGCGATGGGATATTTTTTTAGTTGTAAGTCCCTAATACCGATATTTCCGGCTTGCCTAAAAGTACTACACGTAAGGTGGGTATTGCCCACCCTACTAAAAACTATTAGCCTCACAGATGAATGAAGTCTGAATGCAATTTAATTTTTATAGAAGAGATAATAGAGTTCCTTAACTGCTTCTTTGCTGTTGAGCGCTTCCCCACAAGCGAAAGAGGAGGCGTATATTTGGCAACATCCAATCCTGTAAAACGTATAGGATTAGCACTTGAACCTTGGGCGCAGTTACCAGAGTGGGTAAGTGCCCAGCGTTTAGACGCACTGTTTTTACATCGACCCTGGAAACTAGACGCAGAGAAAATTTCGCCTGAACTTGGAGTAATTTCCTATCATTTACCATTTGATGAGTGCTTAACAATAGGTTTCAATCTTCGCTTGGCGCAAGTTTTGAGGATGTCTGGTTTAGAAATATTGGGAGAAAAAGAAAACAGGGCAATTGGAATGTTAGGAGAAATTCCTACTCAAAACTTTGCGAGTTTGTGCAGTTGTATCACGCAAATTTTTGGCGGACAAGACCAAGTATGTGCAGCAGTTAATACTAATGTGATACGTATTGCTGTTGTTGGTGCAATGACAGATGCGTTAGTACGTGAAGCATCAGACCGTGGCGCTGATGTTTACATCACAGGACAATTTCGACAGCCAGCTCAAGAAGCGATGCGAGAAACTAAAATAGGAGCGATCGCAGTTGGGCATCGTCGCAGCGAAGTCTGGGGTTTACGTTCATTGTCTGGAGTGCTACAAGAACGCTGGTCTAATTTAAAGGTTTTTACGTATTATGACAGTTAGGTTTGCCCAATTACTTTGTGGCTTTATCTCCGGTTTCCCGAATCCAAAGCGCCAGCCCTCCACCACGACCCCGCGCTGCGATAAAATCTTCCGTAACCACAAAGAAAGCAAAGAAAGGTAGTTTAGCTATAGGTTGAGTGTGAAAATCTTGATTCTGAACCTTACCAGAGCGAATCTGCCCGTTGTAAACAACACGATGAAACAGACTGATTTGCATTTGGGTAAAGTCAAACGCTAATAGATTTTTCTTGTTTAAATATTTCGCTGGCCCTGTCAGCTTCAACAACACTGGGCCGAATTGCACCTGATTCCCAATTTCGCCTTTGCCTAAATCCTGTTCTGAACTAGCACTAAAACAAATATGCGCTGCTGCAAACTTGGGCATATAAATACCCTTACCTAAGACAATTCCCCCACGCTTTCTAACCTTACGAGTACCAGTAGCAAAACAAAGCCGCCATTTACCTAATAGAGACTCAAAGTTATAAGTTAACCGTTGTTGCTTGGTAGCTTTTTCCGCTGCTAGTAACGCATCCACCACTAAAGAAGCCGTGGGAAGTTTGCCTCCCTCTCCTCGATACGTAGCCGCAGCTTGAGATAGTGCGTTTAAAAAATCAGGCGTAGCCTTAGTCACATCAGCCGTCATGATTGCTCCTTGTCTTCCATTATGTACTTATTTTCCAATGGAAAAGGCGGCTTCAGTTGTCGCAAACCTCATATCAGCTTCAATCCAATCCTTACAGGACTTACGCAACAATAACGTCATTTCGTCATTGCTTTCCCCAGAGGGGTTGCCAAAGGCATCGTAGGAAAGCAATTGCAAAGCTCTTTTTTTTGTTGCGCGCGATCGCGTATTCGCAACCCTCATCATGAAAATCTTTCTTCCCTAATCTTTAATCCCTAGTTTCCTCTAAGCTATCGAAATTTGCAGATTTTCAGCTTTGATCATTATTTTGAGCAAAGCTGCTACCCCAATTTGGGAAGAAACTGCATTAGCATCCCATTGAGTATCACTTATATACTTGCCTTTGGTGTAGTGATTAGTACCTGACCATAAGTAAGGAGTGAGAACTTCTGGATGAAACTGCCTATAGCCAAAACCGTTGTATCTTTCTATCTGCCAAAGTTGTGCCGCTAGACTCCAATCTTTTACTTTGTCAAATTCTTTAAGAATTAAAGCATCAATTGCACTTTCTTCCCAGGTATATCCTACCGCCCAGCCTTTGATTGGGGCGCTGATTGGTCTGCCAGATGGTACATTGATTGTACGATTTTTCAGTGAATCGCCGTTGTGCAGATGTCTAGTGAACTTCAAAGATGATTCCATATTATGGATGACTGCAATGAAGTACCAAGGTACATTAATTTTTTGCTGCACTATTTCGTAACGAGGCCGATTGGAGAGTATTTTTGCAACTATCTCTTGAGTAAGGCTCAAACTCTCCGGTTTGATTTCGCAGCTATTCCAAAGCTTCTGATATTCCGGTTTTAGATCACGAAGACGAAGTAATATTTCTGTTGTCATTTCTATAGGCGCTTTCAGTCATGGCACTGCTTTTTTAGTTCCATGAAACTAACTTATTTTTTTAAGTTTTAAATCTATTTATACAAAAAGTTAAGTTTTTTATCAGCAATTAGTTTAGTTCTGTATTCAACTAATATCAAACAAATATCGAAGAATTGTAAATTTATCTATACAAAAACTTAATTTCTTGACAGTACTAGCTTTGAGCTTGTAATATCAAGTCCGGTTAATCACTTTATATACTGGTTCAAGTAAGTAGTTGGTAATTGAAGAAGAAAATATTACGAATTACCCATTACCTACCTCAATAAACCATAAAAGTGTTCCAACGAACATGAGATAACTTAGCTTTGCAGTCATAAGTAAAATTAATACGTATTTATTTGTAGTTTTACTAAAAAATATACTAAGTACGTAATAAGTTTGCAAGACTTATACACTTATCTATACCCAAAATGTATAGAGTTAAGTAATAATTTTGACGGGAACTTCTATCTAAGGGTATGTTCTCAAACAGAATCAATCTACAAAAGCATATTTGTACCTACCTAGTAAATAAATGGAGGCAAGTAATATATGAAACTACAAGATTTTTTAGGCAAACAAGAGAAATGGAACTTTGAGGCGATTGGACAAGATGCAGAATTAACTCGTCAGATTCAGGTTCTGTTAATTGGCTTGGGTCTTTTAGATCCTCCAGCAGATGGAAAGTTTGGCCCTGTTTCTGCGGCTGCACTCAAAAAATTTCAAGAGTTAACTAAGGCTGGAGAAACTGATTTTTTAGGAGCAGTTACAGCCAAGTCCTTGATTGAAACTAAACCAGAAGATTTGCCTGAACCACCTTTAAAACTAAGCAATAGCATCGCCAGTAGAATTGTGAAATACTTGATTAAACAAGAATATCAAGTATTTACCGGAGCCAGACAATACAACATTGTTTATGTGGAAGGAATGAATGAAGATTGGAGTCTTAACAGTGATACACCCAATCAATTTAATGACCGTAGAATTGTCATCGAAATCGTAGAGGGTGTGCCTAAAATTGTCAATCACTGGCAAGCTACCACTGAACCAGGCAGATACTATACTTACAATGCCATGAATTCTAAAGGAGCTGCCAGAATTAAATTTGGGCAATATAAAGCTTGGGCAGTTGGATACCACGGCAATGCAGACCGCCACGAAGCATTGATACAAGTTGCGCCCATTACTGTTCATCGAGATTTCAACAAAGATTTTCAACGCACTGGCGACAAACTCGACACAGGCCTTTTCCTAGTTAATCAACACTGGGGCTACGATGCTCCGACAAATGATATTAAAAATGCTAGTGCAGGTTGTTTAGTTGGACGTAGGCGAGATGGACATCGAGAATTCATGGCAATTATCAAACAAGACCGCCGCTATCTAGCTAATAAAGACTATGTATTTTACACCACAATCATTCCTGGGGATGATTTATTAAAAACTGTCCCAGGATAAGGTGTTGCATCTCAATTTTGCTGTGGCATAACTATACTAATTAATTGAACAATTTCTGCCTACCCCTGGCTTGGACTTGAAAAAGCAGGGGAGCAGGGCAGAAAAAATTTCATCCTGGTATAGACATTTCATGATGGTTACTCAGTACATTTGGAAAAGGTGGGCAAAAGTTTTCCTGTAAATTATTCTTCGCATTACAATGCTCACCATATACAGAAGTGAAAGCGATCGCTTATTAAGGGTAAGCTGGTTTAAACGCAAACTTGCGCTAAACAATCTTATCCCTGTTAAGGATGAGGCGATCGCTTCCGTGCCCCCTGTTGCCCAACCCTGTTCTACCAAAACAGGCGTGTCTTCATACGCGCGATCGCATATTCAACCTAGATGAAGTACTATTAGCCATTGATCCATGACTGCTGCCGTCTTACTAGAAAATATCTACAAGTTTTACAATCAAGTTCCTGTTGTCAATGACGTGTCATTCACAATTGAGACAGGGGAGATATTTGCGCTTCTTGGCCCCAACGGTGCAGGTAAATCAACCACAATTCGGATGCTGACTACATTAACAAAACCGTCTCAAGGACGAATTAAGGTAGGTGGATACGATATAGTCAGCCAATCCATGCTAGCCAAACAGTGTATTGGTGTAGTCTTGCAGCAAATCAGCGTAGATCGCGATTTAACAGTTTGGGAAAATATGGAACTGCATGGAAGGTTGCATCACATTGCCAACCCGCAGCGACAGTTAAAAATTAATCAATGGCTTGAGTACGTCGAACTAGCAGATAGACGTAACGATTTGGTAAAAACCCTGTCTGGGGGTATGAAGCGACGTTTACAAATAGCGAGAGCTTTGTTGCATCAGCCACAGATTCTGTTTTTGGACGAACCAACAGTAGGACTAGACCCCCAAACCAGGCGTCGTCTTTGGGAGATAATTCGGGATTTGAATAAGCAAGGGATGACAATATTACTGACAACCCATTATATGGATGAAGTGGAGTATTTGTGTGATGCCTTTGGCTCAGACAAGCCAGGGCGCATCGGTATTATGGATAGCGGTAAGCTGATTTCTTTGGGAACTCTGCAACAATTGCGTTCTGCTCACGGTGAAGGTTTAGTGATGAAACAACTAGGCGTTAACGAAGCGGAGGGTGATGGCGCACGCCGTTGGGAATATTTATTTTTCCCCACCTTAGAACAAGCCAACATCTACCTAGAACAACAGCCGAATAAAACCGGGATGATGGTGCGTCCCTCTAACTTAGAAGATATTTTTGTAGAACTAACGGGACGCCAGTTAGATTAACTTCATCCTCCTAAATCTCGCAGCATTGCTTCTACCCTTGCTACGCCATCCAAATCATTTCGCCGTTGATACAAATCACGGGCTTTTACCAGTAAGTTGCTTGCTTGTTTAGTTTGCCGTCTTTGCTTATACATTGAACCCATCAATTCATAAGTCTGGGCATTGTTGCGATCAAGGTTGATTGCTTGCTCATATGCCCAGCTAGCTGCTTGGTAGTCTCCCAGACGAGATTGCGTCACAGCCAATCCCAAATAGGCATTGACATTGTTACGGTTGATCTGGATGGCACGGCGGTAAGCTTCCTTCGCCCCAGGCATATCTCCTAAATTACCTTTGATATAACCTACAGCATAGTAAAAATCACCATTGTTGGGATTGATAGCAAGAGCGCGACGATAGGCTGCTAACGCTGCCTGAAAATTTCCTTGTTGAGCATATAAGTAGCCGATGCCAGAATGAATCTTAGCATTCTTGGGTTCGAGACTTGCCGCTTGTTTATAAACGGAGATCGCCCCAGCATAATCGCCAGCATCTACCAACCTCCGTCCGTCCTCAAGCATTTGCTTTAACTCTGGATTTCTAGCTTGTGTGAGCAAGACTTGAGCTTGAGCTACTGAGGGTATAGTAGTGGCAAAACATCCTAATAACAAAACACTAACTACAAATGATGTCCGTTTGTACACAGTGTAATTCCTGAAAACATAGGGAACTTTTTTCTTGTACATTAAAACAGAAATATTGATTTTTGCAAACTGTATTTTTTCACTTTTATAAAATATTAATAATATTTGAAGCTGAACCTAAGTGTCAGTGATAAATTTACGAGTTTTTACTGAAATGTTGAATGGTAAGTATAAAATATAAAGTATATTCCGCAAATAAGTATGTAAGCAGGAATATAGAAGACTTTGTTGGAGAAACCAAATTAAATAGCAAAGTTAAAATTATAGCCCTTAGATGAATCTATAAGTTCAAAAAGCATTAATATTGTGATATATCCCTATTATAAATGCAAAGTAGCTTACTGCTGTTTGTTCTAAATTGTACGAGCTTGCGTTTTTAATATTCATCCTCATCTGTTCATTACCGGATAAGTTAAAACTAAAATATTTTCAGGGAATATAGCTGACCAACTGATGTACTATTTGTGAGGCTAAATTATGATTTTAACTACAACTGATGTAATTCAAGGAGCAGTAATTCAGTCATATTTAGGCATTGTAACGGCGGAAGTCGTCTATGGTAGTAATTTTCTGCGGGATTTTTTAGCTGGCATTCGTGATATTGTCGGTGGACGCACCGGCAGCTATGAACGTTTATTTGAACAGGGTCAACGAAAGGCATTAGAAGAATTAGAACAAAGAGCACAACGTTTAGGAGCAGATGCTGTAATTGGAATTGAAATTGATACTGGCACAATCAATGTAGACCAGTCAGGAGTTCTTTTACTGATTACTGCCACAGGTACTGCTGTGAAAATGCGTTAGTTTTTAGTAGTTTCATTAACACAACTACATTGCCAGCCTATGGATAATAGTAATAGATGTTTTCAAATTAACTATTATCCATTAAATATTACCAAAATTTTTTCTATAACACTTTGAATTTAAACTTAAAAAAATATTTTAGTGATTTTCTGGCGATCGCAGCTAAATTTAAAATTAGTATTATTAATTAAAAAATATATATTTATTTTTAGAAATTAAAATGTAAATAATAAATAAATAAAGTTTTTTATTGTAATAAGTCCTAATCTATTACTACTAAAGATAGAGTGTATAACTCTTTCTAGTGATAGATAGAAAAAATCCTATTTAGCAATTTAATTTTAAACGTAAGCGTAAAATTACCAAAAAAGAAACTTTACGTAAATAGTAAGGGAGAAAATAAGCTATGTCATATGCAAATCGAGTAGGCGACCAAGTTATTCCTCCTGACCAAGCGGTAGTAGGGCGAGCTGCTGAATATCATGACCGTGTTCGTTGGGGCCCAATTATATCAGGTGTATTAGTTGCTTTAGTTACTCAATTGATATTAAGCGCATTGTTTGGTGCGATCGGCGCAGGTAATGTTGCAGGGTCAGGAGCTCCTAGAACAATTGCACCGAACGTTGCAAGTAATGTAGGTATTTGGTCAACTATAGGATTATTGATTTCGCTATTCACTGGTGGTTGGATGACAGCCCGTGCTTGCGGCCCGATGAACCGCAATACAGCGTTACTTAATGGTGCAATTCTTTGGGCAACTACTTTAGCTCTTAGTTCTTGGCTATTAGCAAGTGGAGTGTCTGGTGCGTTCGGTGTTGCTGCTTCAAACGCAGGGGAAGTAATCAACCAAGTACAACAACCAGGTGCAAATGTACCGCAAAACATACCCAACGTAAGTGCCCAACAAGCTCGTGAAATTGCTGCTGCGACCTCTAGAGGCTTGTGGTGGTTTGTATTAGGTTCCTTGTTAGGTTTAGCCGCTTCCTTGATAGGAGCTGTTGCTGGCGCTCGTAGTCCTAGAGCTAACACTTACAATTCTTGAAAAATCTTTGAAAATTCCATCCAATTTAATTTATTTTAATAGCGCCTTAGTCAAGGTGCTTTTTGTTATTTAAAATTAAGTAAACTTTAAATAAAAATTAGATTTATTTGACCGTATTGTGGAAAATATCTCTTGAATTATATTTGTTTAGGATATCTAGAGTTTTTATTGATTAAAGAAAGCAGACGTTTACCTTTAGTTGAAAAATTTTTGACTTGAACTATAACCAAAAAAAATGAAATCGATAAAGCCAAATCTGTGTTAAGTTCCATTACGATGTGTCTAGACCGCAATTCATGAAGGCTAATTTATTGCATGAGTTTCTTTGGGGTTGGCGAAATTTACAATTCAAAATTGCGATCGCCTGCTTATGTATCCAGAGCAGACCGATAGAATAGAAAATTATCTGCATCGGTCTGTGGTTCAAAATTTAAAATGATATGGACTCCTCTACATGCAAAAGTACATCGCACTATCCGAGAACGCCACTTATTTGAGCGTAACCAACGGTTATTAGTGGCAGTTTCTGGCGGTCAAGATTCTCTGTGCTTAATAAAATTACTGTTAGATTTACAACTAAAATGGGGCTGGCATTTAGGTATTGCTCACTGCGATCATTGCTGGCGTCCTGACTCTCAAGCTAATGCCAACCATATAGAAAAGTTAGCCAAAACTTGGAATATATTATTTTATTTAGAAACTGCTACGCAGCCCTTATCTAATGAAGCTGCTGCACGTAAGTGGCGGTATCAAGCATTGAGTACGATCGCCCAAGCAAATAATTATCACTATGTTGTTACAGGGCATACGGCAAGCGATCGCGCAGAAACTCTCCTTTATAACTTAATTCGTGGTACTGGGGCTGATGGTTTGCAGGCTCTTACTTGGCAACGGCCACTGATTGCAGACATTATGCTAGTGCGTCCACTTTTAGAAATCACTCGTACACAAACAGAACAATTTTGTCATGATTTTCATCTGCCAGTTTGGGAAGATTCCACTAATCAAGATTTAAAATACGCCCGCAACCGCATTCGCCAAGAGTTATTGCCATATCTGCAAACGAATTTCAACCCAAAAGTAGAGTCAACTTTAGCGCAAACTGCGGAACTACTGCAAGCAGAAGTGGAATATTTAGAGCAAGCAACCCAGAACTTGAGGGAAGAAGCGATCAGAGGGGATAATAAGGAAAATCCTGGTTTCTCTGTTTCCTTATCTTCTGATTCTTTACCACTACGCCTCAATCGTCGGGTATTGCAAACAGCACCACTGGCGTTACAACGTCGTGTCATGCGTCAAGTTTTACAACAAATACTTCCTGACTCGCCCACTTTTGAACACATCGAAAAATTAACAGCTTTAATTACAGCACCAAACCGTTCGCAAACAGATCCATTTCCTGGAGGTGCGATCGCCCAAGTTCAAGACAATTGGATTTGCCTTAAACAATTGTAATTAATGAGTATCTAATACCAAGTTGCAATCAAAAGTAGCAACTGTCATTGCGAGCGAAACAAAGTGGAGCGAAGCAATCTCCCCTAACGAAAGATTACTACAACGGAACGCAACTTGGTATAAGGTGGATGAATGAGTATCAGAACTCCGTTAATCACAGAACTTACGCACTCAGATCCCCCAACCCCCTTAAAAAGGGGGGCTAAAATCCCTCAAAGTCCTCCTTAAAAAGGAGGATAATGACGGATCTACAATGATTTCGGTTTAGTACACAGATGTGTGTACACCGTAGCCTTCAAAAGGGGGGATTAGAGGGGATCAGGGTTTCAGGCTTCAGTGCGTAAGTCCTAAATCAGTATCTGAGGTGGATGAACGAGTATTAGAACTCCGTTAATCAGTATTTGAGGTGGATGAA
>NZ_JCACKA010000157.1:0-10291 GCF_059505145.1 Mojavia sp. | reverse complement strand
TGTTAGCGTAAGATGCTCGCTAACTACTCTCCCACACCTTTTTTCGTTCACCCCCACAGGGCGAACGCACAAGATTTTTGAAACCCTTGCTGGATAAGGATATTGACGAAAAAATAGGCTAAATTAAAAAACGCCCAAACCCTTGCTATTAAAGGATTCTTATACTTTAGATGCGTTTGCCCTGGGCGATCGCTGCCTTCACAAGATAAGCGCCATTTCCGGTTTCTGTTCCGTCGCCGTAACTTCCGGTCATCCGCAAAAAATGAACCCTTGGCTTTACCTGCTGTAACTAGTAGTCTGCCAAGTAAACTTTGCGTGGTGGCAGGCTGGGGAGGCTGGGGAAGCTGGGGGGCTGGGGAGGGAGGAATTTTCTCCCCCTGCTCCCCCTGCTCGACCTACATCGCAAAATTGGATCGGTGAACTACTAGTGAGCAGTTGAAGGAACGGCAACGGGCTGAAGTAGAGCGATTGGTTGGTGAAGTATCGCCCGAAGAGAAACAGCAATTTCAGGCAGCGAAACGCCAAAAGCTCAGGGAATTTTGGTCGCAAGCACCCCAAGAAGACCAAGAAAATATGCCGTTTTAGCCAAACCAGTTTTGACAAATATATGGAAGGTGGAATATGAGCAGCATTGCCTCTACTGATAAATTTTCTGTCCTGGCGATTCTGCGCCGGGAGTATCTTGATATCACTGGTAACTTCTGTGCGGCCAAGCTGATTGAATACTTCAGGCATTGGACAAAATGGAAGCTGAAAAATCACCGTACTCCTTGGATTTATCAGCCACTCAAACGGATTTACGCTGACCTAATGGGTGAGCATAGCCTTCACGTTATCCGAAGTGCGTTCGCCCTTGGCGTTGGCGCAGCCATCGCTCTGCTTGAAGAAATGGACATTATCTCAAAGCAGAAAAATCCAGGTAATGGGCAGGATCGGACATGGCAGTATAAATTGAACTTTGATGTACTTAATAAACTGCTTGAACCTCGCAGAGGCAAAACTGAACCTTCAAGATTCAATGCAGAACAATACCACAGAAACCATACTCAAGCTTCAAAGCCACAGCAACACTCTGCTGTTGAGCTTGAAAAAAGTGAGCCACTTGCAATCTTGGCGGTTCCCGTCGATTGCAAAGTGGCGAACCCTCTGGATGAGGAAGTGGAAACCGAGATTTTGGAGTGTGACCAGGAAAGGGTTTGTCAAATCCCAGAACCAGAGTTACCCGAAATTACTCACTTCGTTGATGAACAAAAAAACGACAAATTGCAGGTGTGGGAATAGATACTCATGGTGTAGACCCTGGACACGATCCTAGCGGGTGCTACTAACCGTCTGGTGTTGGCACAGTCTGGTATTGTACTAGAAAATCTTACCAATTTAGACCAATTACCAACCAAGGGTACTAAACTTGCGATCGCAGTTCTGAGATTACGTGGAGGTTCACCCTTCTCCTGTAGGCGTGTTGGCTTTCGTACCTTAACTTTTGTGTTGGTTGTGTTGGTTAGGCACAAGACTCGAAAAATGCCCCGCTGTACCATAAATAACTGACACGGGATTTGCTGGGATTTGCTGACCTACACCGCCGCTACCCAATCGCACCCCACAGACTTACAACCATCTGCAAAGTTCATCCATACTTGCCACTGACTCAAATATCCATTCCATACTGGCCCACCGGAAAGGAGGGCACTTGAAGCTCTTGAGGCTCTTGAAGCGCTTGGGAGAATACCCTCACCTAGTGGTCAGAAGCCTCCTTTTTTAAAAGGAAGAAACAAAAAAACAATACATCCTTGCTTGAAGCCTCTGTGTTTACGCAGAGGTTTACCCCCCCTGCTCCCCCTGCCCTCTTTTTTCACGTGACACCAAATACTCATATCTTTTCTGCAATAATACAGATCATTCCATTGAGAATTTCATTTTTAACGATCTTTAATCCTATGTCTTGTAACTGGCTACAGACCCAATCTTTATCTAGCCTTAGCTTTGGGTAAGAACTAGTTTTGAGCATCCATTTCTCTGCTTCCTTGCGGTAGAGTAAATCGTATACCTCCACAATGTCTTGATGATATTCAAGAAAACAAGTCAAAATGGTTGTTTCATTACTTTTGTTTGCGGTGTTAACAAATATTGGTAAGAATTAGGATCGTCTGGTTCACACCAGAGAATTTGGTCAGCTTGGGGAAAGCGATCGCCCCTTAAATATCCTGGGCGATGATCAATTACGGTAACGTGCCAACCCAGATGTTTAGCCAATTGCACTACGGGAATCGCATCATATCCTGCTCCAAATACGAGTAGTGGTACTAATGGCTCAATGACCTCGATCAACACATCAATTTGCCCTTGGGGTATGGCATAGGATTGTACGCGAGTTTGTTTTTTCTCCAGTACATGGCGAGCGTCTGTTTCTACAGTTTGAGCAATCACAGCGTTAGAAATATGATTGATGACAGTGCCATCCCATTTCAGCATCAGTCGAGAACCAACTGTAATATCTGGTACTCCTACTATTTTAAAGACAGTGGCGATAACCCCTGCTTGCCCAGACTGCAAACAGTCTTGAATGAAAGACATCTGGCTGGCAGCAGTTTCATCGCCCAGAGATTCAATTAAAACATCCACAACGCCATTACACCCCAAACCAAAACCAAACACAATGTCTTCAATAGATGTAGTGTCATATCTGACTACCACCGGCTCACCACCGTAGAACATAAGTGATTGCGCCCGTTCAAAAACATCGCCTTCCAAACAACCGCCGCTAATCGCACTAATCATCTGTCCATCTTCAACCAGTAGCATTCGCGCTCCTGGTCGGCGATAAACCGAGCCACTTGTTTGTACAACTGTTGCTAAAGCAGTAAGCTTTCTGGACTGTTGACTTTGTGCAAATGCTTTCAAGATATGCTGTAACTCATTCATACTTATTGCCTACTTACTGAGTAATCAACTTATCTAATGTGAATGGTAAACTCCGTAATCGCTTGCCTGTGGCATGATAAATAGCATTAGCGATCGCCGCCGCTACACCTGTAATCCCGATTTCACCAACACCACGCACCCCCATCGAATTGGCATTCAGATCCGGCTCACCTACAAAGACTACTTCAATGCGGGGAATATCTGCGTGTGTTGGTATGTGGTAAGTTGCTAGGTCATAAACGACGGGGTAGCCACTGGCGGGGTCAAAATGGCATTCCTCCATCAGTGCTTGTCCAATTCCCATAATGACACTGCCACGTATTTGACTGGCAGCGGTTTTGGCGTTGAGAACTCGCCCCACATTGATCACCGATAACCAGCGAGTCACCTTCAAGCGTCCGATTTCTTCATCTACACTCACCTCGCAAAAGTGTGCGCCCCAGGAATAAAAGGTAAATTTTTTATCCTTGTCATTAGGAGTAGTTGAAGCAGTAACTTCAATAGCTGCCCTTCCCGACTGACGCAACATAGCGATCGCCTCTGTTGCTGTTTTCGCTTTAGCTTGTTTGAGCAAGTCTTGGCAAGCCTGCATAACAGCAGGCATGAGAGAGCCTGCCATTGATGAGCCACCCGCCAAGCCACCATCAGGCATAATTGAGTCGCCTAGTTCTACGCGCACTTTCTCCACAGGTAGCCCTAAAGCTTCCGCCGCCGTCATCGCCACTATTGTATAAGTGCCTGTGCCGATATCGTTCCCAGCCGTCAACACATGGGCAGTACCATCAGATAATAGTCGTACCTTGGCTGCACCTGCCCGCCGATAACCAGGGAAACTGGCCGCAGCCATCCCCCAACCGCTTTGTAACCCATCACGAGTAATAGCTCGCGGTTGTTTGGGACGCTGACTCCAGCCAAATTTCTCAGATCCCACTCGCAAGCTGTCGGCAAAGTGTTTGGCAGAGAATGGTAAATTTGTCTTTTGATGCGCTTGAGTTTCATTTAGGAGGCGTAGCTGTACGGGGTCTATCTGCAACGTCCAGGCTAATTCATCCATTGCTGACTCCAACGCCCACATCCCCGGATTTTCACCTGGTGCGCGCAAATATGTTGGCGTGGGGACATTTAGCACTGCTAAATCTTGCTGTAAGTGGAGATTTGGCACATCATACATTACAGGTGGAATACTGGTGCAAGGTTCGACAAAGTTCTCTACTGGCGAAGTAGCATTCCTAACAATATGTTCAATTGCCATCAGCTTGCCCTTGGAGGTAGCTGCCAGACGTAGTATTTGCTCAGTAGAAGCGCGGTGTCCTGTATTGGTAGTCATTTGGCGACGGGAAACCACCACTTTTAAAGGACGATTAATTTCCCGTGCTACGGCTGTACAAAGAATGGCGTGAGACCAGGGAAAGATTTTGCCCCCAAAAGAACCGCCAATATAAGGAGTGACTACGCGGACTCGTTCCACGGGAATATTTAACAAATCAGCATAGGTACGTTGCAAGATTACCACCCATTGCGTCGGCTCATAAATTGTCACCGAGTCGGCATTATGCCAATGAGCGATAATAGCATGGGGTTCTAGGGGAGAGTGCAGTTCTACCTCTGTATTGTAAGTAGCCTCCACAGTAGCGGCTGCTCCTGCTACCACTGCTGCAAAATTGTCCTTGGTTAACTGTCCTTTCTGGAACTCATAATCTTTTTGATTGGTATAGCTGGCTTTGTTGGTGTCAATCAGGGGGGGCTGTATTTCATACTCAACTTGCACTAAATTGGCAGCATCACGCGCCCGCTCTAAAGTGTCAGCAACCACCAATCCAATGATTTGACCAGCATAATAGATGCGGTCATCAGACAAGGGTAATCTGGATTCAGAAATTTTAGATGCTTGCCAGTCATTAGCAGGGTTAAAGATTTTAGGGACATTGCGGTGAGTGAAGATAGCCAAAACGCCGGGCGATCGCTTAGCTGCCCCCACATCCATACTGCGAATACGTCCGTTAGCAATGGTTGCAGTCACCAGATAACCATACACTAGCCCCGGAATTTGATGTTCTGCGGCATAGGTTGCACTTCCCGTTACCTTTGCCCGTCCATCTTTGCGACTTACAGATGTACCAATTACTTTACTCATGCTATTCCCTCTCCTTTAGCTGCAACGGCAATCGCTCGGCGAATGGCTCGTTTCGCCAATTCAACTTTGAACTTGTTGCCAGTCAGTGGTTTAGCATCTCGCAGGGCAAGGTCTGCTGCTTGCCGTAAAGTGGCATCCTCCACAGATTTCCCCACTAAAAACTGTTCCATTGGCAACAATCGCCAAGGCTTGTGGGCTACACCACCCATTGCCAATCGTGCATTACGGATGCGTCCACTAGAAACATCAACGGCTGCGGCAACAGAAACTAAAGCAAAAGCATAGGAGGCGCGATCGCGTAGTTTGAGATACACCCCAGATTGAGCAAAAGGCAGAGGCGGCAAGATTACGGCTGTAATTAACTCCCCAACTTCTAAATTAGTATCGCGTTGTGGGGTATTACCGGGAAGGCGATGAAACTCCGCAAAGGGAATCTGCCGCTTGCCTCGTGGCCCTTCCACTTCCACTACAGCTGCTAAAGCTACGCACATATCAGAAGGATGCACTGCCACACAGCGATCGCTTGCCCCCAAAATAGCATTACTACGGCTCACACCAGTTATAGCCGGACAGCCAGACCCCGGTTGCCGTTTGTTACACTCAAATGCAGTGTCGTAATAGTAAACACAGCGAGTACGCTGCATCAAATTACCCCCAACAGTAGCCACATTGCGAATTTGTTGGGATGCACCAGCCAGAATCGCACGGGACAACAGAGGATATTTGCGCCGGATTTGGGGATGATCTGCCACAGCAGTATTTGTGACTAATGCCCCAATGCGGATGCTTCCCTCTGGCGTGGTTTCAATTTGCTTGAGATCCAGGCGAGACACATCAACCAGTTGCGATGGCTGATCCAAAAACACCTTGAGGCGATCAACTAGATTTGTACCTCCGGCGATTAATAGGGCAGATGGGTTGTTTGATGAGTGGGCGATCGCTTCTGACACAGATGTCGCACGGACGTAAGAAAAATTTTTCATGTCTCTACCTCCGCCGCTTCCCGAATCAGCACGAGGGCATCAGGGGGAGGTGGAGTTTGTCCAGCTACTTGTTGTACTGCGGCCACAATGCCGTTATACGCACTGCAACGACAGAGATTCCCACTCAAACGTTCTCGGATTTCCACTGCTGATATATCTGCCAGTTTTGGAGGATGGGTCAAATCAGGCGTTACCACGCTGGTTGCACCGCGCTGAACTTCATTAAGTAGGGCAACAGACGCACAAATTTGTCCTGGCGTACAGTAACCACACTGAAATCCGTCATTTTCTATAAATGCAGCTTGCACTGGATGCAATTGTTCACCCCTTGCCAAACCCTCAACCGTCATGATTTGTTTGCCTTCCTGCATGATCGCTAACAAAAGGCAGGAGTAGACGCGCTCTCCCTCTACTAGTACGGTACAAGCACCACATTGACCGTGATCGCATCCTTTTTTCGTGCCTGTGAGTCTTAAGCGCTCTCGCAGCACGTCTAATAGTGTTACACGCGGCTCAATCATCACAGTATGTGCTTTTCCATTAATGGTCAGCGTTACCTGCGCCTCACCTTGGATAGGAGAACTGAGATCGGGAGCAGTTTGTGTAGTTTCCCTAGCTTCGACATTATTGAGCAACTTGGGAGCAGCGATTGCAGTTCCGGCCGCAGTCAAAGCTTGACCCAAAAACCTGCGTCGGGAACTGGCCAAAGGTTTTCTTTGATCCGGTGGCATCGTTTCTTACTTCAAAATTTTTGTTGAGAGCGTCGGTTTAAGCATGACGTAACTCAACGGCTGGAGGATAGTAAATTTTGGACATAGCTCGCTCTACTAATCCACGACGCACAATTTCATCTGACAAAGATTGTTGCTGTCGATAATATTTAGATGGAGTTGTGTGTAGAAAATATTTGAAGTCTTTAATGAAATGATTCTGATCGTAGTAGCCGAGGTCTAGGAAGAAAGATGAATCTTGATGAGCGTTCGCGTGGAATTGTTTGTAGGTATTTTTAAACCGCACAATGCGGGCAAAAGTCTTAGGACTCAACCCAACGTATGTTTTGAACTTTCTTTCTAAGGTTTTATAATGTATGTCAAGATACTCTGTCAGCGAGTCAATGCGAAGATTACCTTGTTGTTTGAGAATTATTTGTAATGCTTTGCTAATGAGAAGTTCGGGCAAATCTGCTATTAAAAGTCGCTTCAAAAAAAATTTGTTGAGTAAGTTAATTTTAGATTGATCGGAATCTGCTTCATAAATCTGTTCGTATAATTCTTGCAACACGTCAATCGATAATTCATCTGGTTTCAATATCTGGTTAGCTAATAAATTAAGTGGCTGATGCAGCAATACAAATAAACCAATAGGCTTCATCTTCACACCTATCTGATTTAAACCAGGATTAAGATCAACCATCACTGAAAAATCCCGCTCACCAACGATCTGAACTTTGTCGATTACACGCTCAATCTGCCGATGGGGATCGTGCCAGGAATAAGGCGTTCCATAATTGAGGATAAGTTCAGCATAACCATCTGGAAGAATTAGTTCTCGTCTGGGTTTGCTGACTTTGGTGTTTCGTAAAATCCAATAACAGCCAATATAGGGAGTTAATAGTGGGTCTGGATGAATAACCTGATAGTATGGGATATTTTTTATCTCTTGCATAAAAAGGCTATCATTGACGGATAAATTTTTTGATATTTAGCAAATTGGATTTATATACAAGAAAATCGTCTAGGTTTTACTAGATTGCTCGACCTCACATAGTCTACTTAGGCTATATTTGCATTTAGATAGAATTATAGTTGAAATCCATTAGACCATAAAGGTATTTAAAGTCTTCTTATAGCTAGCTTTTGATTGGGATGGAATTATGAAAGTATTAATTCTAGGTGGCACTCAATTTTTAGGACGACATTTTGTAGAGATTGCTTTGAATCAGGGATATCAAGTAACTTTGTTCAATCGAGGGCAAACCAATAACAGCTTATATCCAAATGTAGAAAAATTAGTCGGTGATCGCGTCAAAGGCGATCTTGCAGCTTTGAAAGGAAGAAAATGGGATGTTGCCATTGATACTGCTGGCTATTTTCTAAATCTGCCTCAATTAGTGCAGGAGACAGCAGAACTATTAAAAGATTCAGTAAGCACTTATGTTTTTGTTTCTACTATTAGTGTCTATGCTGAATTTCAAACCAACGCAGATGAAATGCTACCGCTTTACCCCATTAATCAAGAGCCTCCTCAAGAAATGAATGCAGAGGCTTATGGCACGCTCAAGGCTATGGCAGAGTCGGTAGTTCAAAAAGTCTACGCTCGGCGAGGTTTAATTGTTCGGCCAGGATTGATTGTTGGGCCTTATGACAATACTGGGCGTTTCACTTATTGGATACGCCGAATTAGTCAAGGTGGAGAAGTATTAGCTCCTGAGAGTCCTGAGTTACCTGTGCAATATATTGATGCGCGAGATTTGGTGCAATGGATTTATCGGCTAATATTAACTCACAAAAACGGAGTATATAACGCTGTCGGGCCTGATTACTACCTAAAACTGGGACAATTTTTAGCAACTTGCCAGCAAGTAACTAGCAGTAATGCAACATTCACATGGGTTCCGCGAGAAATTTTAGAATCATACAAAGTAGAACATTGGCAAGAATTACCCTTATGGCTTCCACCAAACTTGCAAAACACATTTCCTTGTTTAAGTAATAGCAAAGCACTGACAAATGGATTAAATTTCCGTTCTTTAACCCAAACTATTCATGATATTTGGCGATGGGATCTAGTCGAGCAACTAGAATATGCCAGTGGATTATCACGAGATAAAGAAACAGCTATACTTCAATTTATGGATAAAAACAATATAATCTACCATAGTTATTAGCTACTTTATTCAGTAATAATCAAACCCAAATTCAGGATATCAAAGCTTAAACTTGTTCCTGTGAATTTAGAGCCATCATGGGAGAATAAAAATATGGATTTGGGTAATTTCAATAATTCTATGAAGTAGAATTTGTCCCACCTAATTCAAAATTGGTAGAGGAATTTAATGCTCAATCAAAGCAAATTGCGTTGGTGATGGGAGAAAATATTGTTTAGTCATGCAACCGCCTCCATGACCAGTTCATCCGGCACTTCAAAAATTCCCAATTGCCCAATGTAAGGAATTGGTGTGATCTCGCGCGGATTCTCCAGCTTCCAGTGGTACTGCCCAGGCATCCCCCAGCCAGACGCAACTTGTGAAAACTTGCAATCAACTATTGTGACAACGCCAATAACTTGTCCGCGACGTAGAGAGATTAATTCGGGGATTACTACCCCCATCCCTTGGCAAAATTCTCTTGCTACCTGGTACTCTTTCTTGGTACAGGTTTTTGCAGCGTGAATCAGAATGTCGCCGCGATAATTGATAGTGTACAGTGACAAATTAAATGGCGTTGAGACAAATTCGTGCCATTGAGTTAAGCTTTATCCAGTTTAGGCTTGCAACTATTGATGTTGACATAGCTTGAAATTTCCGTGTGACTTTTAAGCTTAACGCTCTTTGAATGCAAGCTTTACACCTTCAATGAGATTAATTTGGCACAGCGACAAATAAAAAGTCACTGTACATCCGCGCCCACTCGAAGGGTACACCACCTACTTGCGCGGTCACGGTATTCTTGCCTTTGTCCCAACAAACAAAAGAGTGCGATCGCCCCAAGCCCAACCCTTCACCCCATCCACTGCACCCAATCGGGAGCATCTGCAACCAACTGGCCAAATTTAAGAGGCTCAACCTCATCAAACTCCAGCATCACGCCCCAACGCTCGTCACTCGTTAGGGTCTTGAGAAACTCTTTGACTGATTCCACACCATACTCCACCCTCTGAATCACTAACTGAGCATAATATTTAACCTGCTGCCACCAAGAATCATAGGGGTTTTTCTGTCCGTCCATACCCCCCCGATTATTACTTCCATCTTCATTAATGGGGGGTGTGGACAGAGCGTTGATGCCATAAATAGTCTGCATTCTAGCTGCATAAGCCGCGTGTTTGTCCTGTTCTTCCTGCCGCCTCCTTTGTTTCTCCTCTCGCTGCCGTTGGCGATACTCCAAAACCCGCTTTGCAAACACCACATCATCAGTATTCAGTCGATAATACCTAATCCGTTTGCCATCCTCAACGGGGCGACGGAACTCAGTAGACAACCCAAGTTGTAAAAGATACTGGCTCAAAATCCACACTGGGGTTTCCTCAAGCG
>NZ_JCACKA010000156.1:0-10322 GCF_059505145.1 Mojavia sp. | reverse complement strand
AGTTCAAAGACTCATTCACGGAGTTCAAAGACTCATTCACGAGTATCAAAGACTCATTTTCATCTCAAACTCTCCCCATCCCCTTGTCCCCTTGTCCCCTTGTCCCCAGTCCCCAGTCCCTAGTCCCCAGTCCCCAGCCCCCACTCCCCATTCCCCTGCTGTCTAAATGTGCAACTTAACTGTGTAACAGCTTACTATCCTGCCGAGTCACCCAAAATAAAACTTTATACTTGAGAAAGAGAAAGTGAACTTCAACAGGAGGGGAGAGCAATGGCTCCCAATCCCAGCATTATGCGAGCTGTGGAACAATTGGGTTATCGTGTCACCGTTGGTGATGTGGCAACTCAGGCAGGATTGAATGTCGGGGAAGCAGGACAAGGATTATTAGCCTTGGCATCTGATGCTGGCGGACATTTGCAGGTAGCTGAAACAGGCGATATTGTTTACCTATTCCCACAAAATTTCCGAGCAATTTTACGTAATAAGTATTTGCAGTTACGGATTCAGGAATGGTGGCAGAAGATTTGGGGCGCTATTTTTTACCTAATTCGCATCTCATTTGGAATTTTCTTAATTGCTTCTATCGCCTTGATTACTATTAGCATCATCATCATCATTACTGCCATGAATTCAGATCGTGACAGTGACAGTAGGGACAGTAATTTTGGTGGTGGCTTTTTCTTCTTCCCAGATTTATTTTGGTATTTCAGCCCGAATTACAATACTCGATACCAGGAACGGCAGCGCGAAAGACCTCAAGCAAGCAATTTGAATTTTTTTGAGGCTGTCTTTTCATTTTTATTTGGTGATGGTAATCCTAATGCCAACTTAGAGGAACGTCGCTGGCAAGAAATTGCTGCTGTGATTCGTAATAATCGTGGTGCAGTTGTCGCAGAACAAATTGCTCCCTATTTGGATAACATTGGTGAGGGATATACAAAAGAGAACGAAGACTATATGTTGCCTGTGCTGACACGATTCAATGGGCAACCTGAGGTAAGTCCAGAAGGACAAATTGTATATTACTTTCCAGAATTGCAGGTGCAAGCCAGCAAAAAGCGCCGTCAGTCAATACCAGTTTACCTAGAGGAATCACTATGGCGTTTTAGTGCAGCCAGTTCAGGGCAAGTTATGCTGAGTGCTGGGTTGGGCGCACTTAATTTGGTGGGTGCTTTAGTACTCGGAAGTTTATTAAGAGATGGTATAGTCGCTGCCCAATTAGGTGGACTAGTCGCTTTTGTACAAGGTATTTATTGGCTGCTGTTAGCTTATGGAATAGGCTTCTTGGGTATACCGCTACTGCGTTATTTCTGGATTCAATGGTGCAATAGTAAAATTGCCGCACGTAACCGCGATCGCCTTTCACGGGCTAGGCTGTTAACAAGCTCAGATGCAACTTTACAGCAAAAAATTGACTATGCTAGTCAGTTTGCTGCTGAAAAAGTTATTGGCAAAGAAGATTTAGTGTACTCTAGCGAAACCGACTTACTCGAACAGGAAGTTGAGCGTTCTGAACAAATGGACGCTGAATGGCAACGACGCCTCCAGCGCGGTAGTGGGGAATAGGTATCGGGTATCGGGGATCGGGTATCGGGTATGGGGTATCGGGGATCGGGTATTAGGTTGGGATATTACCGAAATTTCCTTGTCCCCAGTCCCCAGTCCCCAGCCCCCAGTCGCCAGTCCCCAGTCCCCAGTCCCCAGTCCCCAGTTCCCAGTCCAACTACTTCGCTTGAATTGGCGTTAGAGATACGCCCCGATAATAATGTCCTAAAATTTGCAGGTGGTTTGCTCCTCGCTGGGCGAGATTATAAGCTCCCCATTGGCTCATACCTAAACCATGACCGTAGCCAAGCCCTTGAAGAATAAAGCTACCATCTGCCCCCTTGCTAACGTTGAAACGGGTACTTTTGAGCCTGAGTGCAGTACGTACATCCTCACCCTGTAGCATTTTCGTACCTTTGTCGCCGAGTATTTTTAAGGCTTTAACACTACGGAAAGGCGAGAAAGCTTCTGGAATCATATCTTTGACATTGCCTACACCAGAAATTCTGGAACTAATTTCCGCAGGAGAGAAGGTTTTCACCCAATTGCACTCGCGGATATTTTGATCGTAGTCTTGAACAGCACGCAGGTAGGGGAGGGCATTTCCCCAAACATCTTCGACGTTTTCTGTGTGTCCCCCAGAACAAGCGTGGAATACCGAAAGAATAATCTTATTTTTGTAGGTTAGTACCTGCCCTGCTGTAGCATCGACTGCGGTATAAGTACCAGGAGATTCGCTGCTGACACCTTTATAAATTTGCCAACGATCTGGGCTAGCGCCTAAATCGTAAATGGGATTGCTATTGCGCTGCTTTTCTCGCTCGTAAAGGGCATAGGTGCGGGCGGCGATCGCTTGGGCTTTCAAGGCTTCTTGAGGCCACTTGGCGTCCATTTCGCCACCGATGACGCTGTAAAGATATTCTTCCAAGTCAACCCAGTTAACAGCGGTTAAGCCTTTTTCTGTGGGAACGACGAGAGTTCTACCCCGATACCAGCGATCGCCAATATAAACAAATCCCTTACCTGCCGGCTCAATCCAAAATAAACCAGACTGCCACTTATCCAAAGCGACTCCACCAGGAACGGCTTGGGCATAAAACGCATTCATCGCTGGTAATTGACCAAGAGTCCGACCGACACTATCCTTGACCGTTGCAGTTGTAGAACTACCAACTCTGACTTGATTGACACCCCTCTCAATTGCTACACGCAGAATTACAGATGCTTGAGCTGGTGCAACTAAAGCAATCCACAGAAGAATACTTAGCCACCAATGACGTCCTTTAATCTGGGAAAATAGAGAGCCTAATAACAGTTGGAATTTCATGCTGATTGTCTAATCACCTAGTATCTGTTTAAACTTGGTTTTACAGTAGTTTCTGAAAGATAGCAGCAGAACTTACTAATTTAGCTCCACTACCTTAAACAAAAAACTCACTTGGCAAGAGGGTTTTTGTTTCCTCTCTCAAATTGATTTTCTTTAAGCATCTGTAGTTTTCACATTATCTCTATCATAGGAAGTACAAATCAAAGAGACAGGTTTGAAAACACAGGTAGTTCCCACCTTTTACCCATTATGCATAAGGATTGGGGATTGGGGACTGGGGATTAGGGACAAGGGGACAAGGGGATGGGGACTGGGGACTGGGGACAAGGGGACAAGGGGACTGGGGACTGGGGACTGGGGACTGGGGACAAGGGGACAAGGAGAGTAACTAAGTAACTATTAACTCAGAACTCAGAACTCAGCACTTGAGAATTAGGCCGAAAGGTACAAATTTGAGGAATAGTGGGTAGTCTCGGCATATGTACTGTTTGTACTAGTACAATGCAGTTAGTTGTAAATAAAGCTGTGAACTAAGAGAATGTTGGAGAGTGTGGTTACCATAAGCGATCGCCCTGCGGAAAAGATACCAGCAGGTGGCAGTGACCCAGATTATTTCGACTGCAAAGAGGTATGGTATCCCGTCTATTATGTCGATGATCTGAATAAGTCGCAGCCGATGCCTTTTACACTACTTGGCAGAGATATTGTGATTTGGTGGGACAAGCAAACCGATCAATGGAGAGCATTTGCCGATCAATGTCCCCACCGTCTAGCGCCACTCTCAGAAGGTAGGATTAGTGAGGATGGACTGTTAGAATGTCCTTATCACGGCTGGGCTTTTTCTGGATCTGGCAGCTGCGATCGCATCCCACAGCAGGTTGCAGGGGGAACAGCAGAGACTTCCCGACGTGCTTGTGTAGCATCGTTACCGACAACTGAACGGCAGGGATTATTGTTTGTCTATCCTGGACAATCAGAGAACGCAGACAAAACCAAGGTTCCCATTGTCGAGCCATTAGAAGAATCACCGTCAGAATGGATCTGCCTCAATACATTTAGAGATTTACCCTACGATGCGCTGACGCTGCTAGAAAATGTACTTGATTCCAGCCATTTACCTTTTACACATCACCGCTCGGTAGGTAACAGAGTCAACGCCAGTGCTGTAGAGTTAGAGGTGATTGCCTCTGGTAAACAAGGCTTCGCAGGCGTCTGGGAAGAAGGGCCTCGCCGCGGTAAGCTGGGACGGCAAGACACAACATTTATTGCCCCAGGTTTGATGTGGCACGACTTGACTTCTAAGCAATTTGGCAGAACTTTGACAGTCGTATACGCTACACCTATTCGCAAGGGTGAGTGCCGCATTTTTGCCCGCTTTCCCTTCAAATTTTCTTCCAAACTCCCTGGTTTGTTCATGAAGTTGACACCGCGTTGGTACTCCCACATTGGGCAAAATGGAGTTTTGGAAGATGACCAAATTTTCTTACACTATCAAGAGCGTTACTTAGAAGCTAAAGGTGGCAGCACTAACTTTGTTAAGGCTTTCTACCTCCCAACCAAAGCAGACAGCTTCATCTTTGAGTTACGCCAGTGGGTAAACCAGTTCAAGGCAGACCCATTTCCTGGAGAAACTTTGCCACCAAGATTATCCAAAGAGAAACTGCTGGATCGTTATCATTCCCATACCAAGAAGTGTGCTAGCTGTAGCAAAGCATTAACCAGGATTCAGCAACTTAAATTTTGGTGTGCAATTATAACTGCGATCGCCTGGACAATTTCACCACTGTTGGCGTTTTTCGTTGGCGACACATCATTGCTAGCCAAGATATTCTTGACAGTAACGCCCCTTGCCTTAGGAGCAGCCTGGTTATGGTTGAATAACCTAGAGAAAAAATTCTATGTTGGCAGAGAAATACCACTGCGTAACCTGCCTGAAAAAACTAAGAATTCACATAAATAACTCTCGTAGGGAAGAGCGCGATCGCTAATATTTTTATGAGATTTATAGTTCATTAAAAATCATAGTAGTCTAAGTTACAGGTTAATTTTATATAGCTACTAAAGAATAGCTAAATACTCTGTTTTCTAGTTTGAATCCCTCCTTACGATAGAGATAAACTCACAGAATCTAAGTTGAATAGAAAGTGTTATATCTTGCCAATCAACTGAATTGAGAAACCATCTATTTATTTTCTCAACAAGTTGGCGGCAGTATTATTCACTTAACAGATTGAATTCTGTGAAGACCTGCAATCATCGAAGGAAAAAAAGAATATGGCAAACACCGACGCGGCAAAAATGACAGAGCGTTTTTGCGCTTTGAGCATTGGAATTATCTTCTTTCTGGTAGGTTTCGCTGGATTTATACCAGCTTTAGTCTCTTTACCGGGAAGCAGCGAATCTTATATTCCACTTAGTGAATCTCATAGCGCTTACGCTGCGGGATTTGGCTTTATATTTGGGGCATTTCCCACCAATTTCTTGCATAACATAGTACGCTGCGGCGTAGGCTTGTGGGGGATTGCTTCTTTCAACAGTGCTAGCAGCGCCCGCATATTCAATCGCAGTTTTGCCATAGCTTATGTTGTGCTGGCAATCATGGGATTGATACCATTGGCCAAAACATTTTTCGGTTTCATGCCATTGTTTGGTAACAATGTTTGGTTTAATGCTCTAGCTGCGATCGCAGCTTTTTACTATGGCATTATCATCCCAGCTAAAGTAGAAGGCGTTAGTGTATCGCAAAGTAGCTAATATCTACTGCTACTCTGTTTAAGTTGGGTGTAGGGAAACTCTCACCACACCCTACACCCTGTCTCGAAGAATGAAATTTATTATTTGGAATACTAGTTTTAAGCGTTATTTTAAGCGGATTGTTCGTCAAAATTAGGCGCAACAACAATTCCAACAAGAACTCGTAGTAATTCTTCTAATTCTTCAGGAACGCGATAGAGTTTTAAGTCTTGAGAAATGAGTTTTTCTTGACGGTGAAATATGCCAAACCGCCAATCTTCTCCTGTAGTAACAGCACCATAAAGAAGAGGTGTTTCTGATTGTGTCCATTGGTCAAGTGCAATCAATTCTACTGCAAGTTGGGTAAATCCCCGACCTAAATCAGATTGTTTAGCTTCAACTACTAACATTCCCACATTACTGTTGATGTAGTAGTCAAAGCTACCCTTTAGCTGTTCATTCACATTAATAGGATATTCAATATTTAATTGGGTTTGAGTTTCTGCACAAACTTCTAATAAGGTAGGAGCAATTAATATCTCCCGTCTTGCCATTTCGCTGATCGGGTTAACGTAGGCTAAATTTCTTTGCAAATAGTGGCTCAAAAAATCTAAACATTTAAGCTCACCTGCATATTTTGGTAAATCAAGCCGCTTGCGTTCATAAGTACAATTAAATTCTGCAAGGATGTCAGCTGGCGTATAGGGCAATTCAAAATATTTGCTAAATGTATAGCTTGTACCTGGTTGCAGAATGCGTGGGCGGTTCATAAAATCACCTTTTATGAAGCCAAAACATCTTGCAACTTCGCCACCATTTCTGCCCGTGCTGAAACTTCTAACTTGCGGAACATTCTTTTCAGAGCTTGTTTAACAGAATTTTGGGTAATCCAGAGTTTTGCCCCAATTTCTGCGTTGGTTAAACCCTGTGCTACCAACTCGGCAATTTCTAATTCACGCGGTGTCAGGCGACTTACTAAAGGTGAATTTAAAGTTGTGGGTTTCGCGCGGAGGGTGGCAAGTTTGGCTGAGATGTGAATGCATAAAGCACTCAAATCGGCTAAATCGTTACCATCAAAGGCTGGATGTCCCTTCGCACGAGCCAAGTTCAGTGTTCCTACAAGACGACCATCACAGATAATCGGGCCAGTCATCACGTGTTCGTGGTCGTGGCGGGGGCAAATATCCTTCCAATCTTCTGGAGATAATATTAATTGCTCATGAGCGGGAGCGTGACGTTCAGCCACATAGCGCCCTACCGGATTACCTTGTAAGCATACGGCTGGAATACCTGGAACATCAATCTCAGTTTTTGACTGGTCATCTCTAAGATAGAGACCCCAATGTTGCACGCCAAAATGCTCGCCAAGCGTGTCCATGAGAGCTTGTTTAAGTTCTTGCTCATTGCGGACATTGGCGATCGCACTAAATGCAGCATGAAGAGAATTAGCCATAAGTGTACCCAGTTGGGGACTATGCGGGGCTTCACAATTACTTCTATGCTAATACCAGCAAAGATAAAAAGCTAATATCACTAGTCGCTATAGGTGAATACATGACAGTTACACAGATTTCTGCTCAGGAACTTTTCCGGGCTGCTTATGAAAATCGTTACACTTGGGACAAGAATTTTCCTGGGTACACCGCCGATATCACCTTTAAGTATGACGATCAAGTTATTACAGGTAAAGTAATCATCAGCGCCAATCTCAAGGCGGAAGTGTTGGATGTAGAGGACGAACAAGCAAGCAAGGCGATTCACGGACAAGCTTGGGAAATCGCAATTCACCGTATCCGTCGTTCCTTTGAAGATACTCACAGCGCAAACACCTTTAGCTATGGCGCTACTGACGAAAATGGTGCTGTTGAAATTTTAGTTGGTGGTAAAGCTGACGGCGATAAATACAAAGTCCGCAATAATGAAGTCTGCCACGTTCACCGCCTAATTCACGGTACTTTTGTGACAATCGACACCTTTAGCAGTCACCAGACTGGAGAAGGTTATCTGTCTCATACCTACGATTCTGTATATAATGACCCGAAAACCGGCGAACAAAAGGGTGGTAGAAGCGAGTTTACCGATGAATACGAAAAAGTTGGTAAGTATTTCATTCTCAATCGCCGGGAAATTCGCACCGAGACAGAAGGGAAAGTATCAACTCAGGAATTTATCTTCTCTAACATCAAGTTGTTAGAACCTGTTGCTGCTTAATAAGTAATGTAGCCCATCAAAACCTGGATATGGTGGGCAATGCCCACCCTACTTTTTAATATTAGTGTAAGCGATCGCATCTTTAAGTTGGTGTGATCGCTTTTATTTTTGGCGTTCCGAGTTCCAAGCACGAAATTTCAAGTGAAAAGCTCTGTCTTTCGTGTTCCAAGCTCGAACTTTTGAGAAAAAAGCTTGGTTTTTTGTGTTCTGAAGTCGAAGTTCCGAGTAAAAAGCTCGGTCATTTGTGTTCTGAAGTCGAAGTTCCGAGAAAAAAGCTTGGTCTTTCGTGTTCTAATCTCGAAGTTTCGAGAAAAAAGCTTGGTCTTTCGTGTTCAAAGCTCGGAGTTCCAAGTTCTAATGTCAATTCACTGCAAAGATATGTTGACGCGCAAGGAATAAAAACGAACCACAAAGGACGCAAAGAACACGAAGAAAGAAAATATAGAGAGAATTTGGTGCAGCTTTACAAAAGATGAGGGGGAAACTAATACCAATTCACGAAAATCTCGATACATATAGATTTTTTGTAGGGGTTTAGCATTGCTAAACCCTTAGTCACGCATTTATATCATCATTAAAGTGAAATTGTATGAAAATTAATATTATTTCAGGTTAATAATTATCCTAATACGTGGGGAAGGGCACAGCAATGCTGTGCCCCTACGAGAAATCTATATGTATTAGGGTTTTCGTGAAATGGGATAAGAAATAGAAAAAGTGGCGTCTAAGTTTATTTTCTTTAATTGTTAAGTAGCTCAACTCAATTAAACCTGAAATGTCATTACGAGCCGAACGCAGTGAAGCGAAGTAATCGCAAAGACTCTATTTTAAGTTTTTCAATGTTGATGTACTTATCATCCACGGTTTTGCTTAGACACTTTAAACTACGCGATTTTGGCGAATACACTCTGCATACCATTCAGCACTAGCTTTCGGGATACGTTTTTGCGTTTCGTAGTCTGTATATACAATTCCGAAGCGGCGGGAATATCCCCAAGACCACTCGAAATTGTCCATTAGAGTCCATAAAAAGTAACCTCGCAAAGGATAACCTTCAGCGATCGCACGATGAACTGATTTGAGGTAGGCTCGCAGGTAGACAATTCGATCAGTGTCAATTACTTCACCATTAGAATTGACTTCATCTTCAGCAGCACAACCATTTTCGGTGATAAAAACTGGTAAATCGTTACGCCCTAATGTTTCGCTGACATGACGAATTGCCCAATAGATACTTTCCGGTAGAATGTACAGCCAAGGCATATACATTTTTGGATAAGTTTTGGGAAAGTCGAGGAATTCGTAACCTAATTTGTTATCCGCAGCGCGTACATAAACACCGCTGTAGATATTCAAGCCGATCGCATCGAGAGGTTGGTAAATTATTTCTAAATCACCAGGCTGAATATCTGGTGCATTTTCGCCTAATAGCTCTAGTATTGCAGGACTGTAAGCACCAGTCAGAGCCGGAAAGATTACGCCACCATTTTGTCCATAAGTGTGGAATGCTTTTTTAGCTGCTTCAACATTAACAGGAGATTCATTGATGGGAACTGTAACTGTGAAGTTATCCACCAATGCAACTTTACAAGGAACTGGCGAAGCAGCACGAATCGCTTGACACCCCATACCGTGAGCAAGTAAAGCATGGTGAGAAGTTTGCCATACTTCCTTTTGGCTGTTGAGACGCTTACCTGGGGCGTGTGGTGGTTCCTGGTTGACGTCATAACTCATGTGAGTAAAGCAAATAGTTTCGTTGAGAGTCATCCAGTGGTTAATCCGCGAACCCAATCGACTGACAACCGCAGTCACATAATCAGCATAATCAGACGCTATTTGTCGGTTTTGCCAGGAACCGTATAAATCATCGAGTGCTTGCGGTGTGTCCCAGTGGTATAAGGTCGCGTGAGGAGTGATACCATGCTCTAGCAAACAATCGACAAGACGCTTATAAAAATCCACGCCTTCCTCATTGACGCTACCACGCCCATCGGGAATGATGCGAGACCATGCAATACTGAAGCGATAATGCTTAAGACCTAATTGTGCCATTAACTTTATATCTTCTTGGTAACGGTGATAGTGGTCGCAAGCAACATCACCTGTATTACCATCCTTAATCCGTCCTGGTGTAGCGCTGAAAGTATCCCAGACGCTTTTTTTACGTCCTCTCTCATTGGCTGCTCCTTCAATTTGATAAGCAGCAGTAGCAGTACCCCAATAAAAACCTTCGGGAAATTGGTAAATCATAGGATTTTTTCTCATACAGCTTCATTTACAGCGATTTTCAGATGAGTAGACTACGCTGTAAGAACCCACATCCGTGTATCCATACTAATGATTGTGGTTCAAACGCCTAAAAACTGCTGTAATTCATCGCATTTAAAGCTTTTAGTGTAGCAATAGCCGCCTTAATTCCACGTTGAAAACTCGGTAATATTCATACTTTGATATATATAGCAATCCGATTTGATTTCTGAATCACTCGTAGAGGTAAGGGACTGGG
>NZ_JCACKA010000155.1:0-10519 GCF_059505145.1 Mojavia sp. | reverse complement strand
TGTAAGCCCAAAACCTTTAGCTGGCTTGGTTTACAGGCGATTGTCGCCCCTTGAAACCTAAGCCATTAAAACTAGGTGGTATACCTCCAGATGGGGGAGGAGGATTAAAGCTAGAAAAGCCACCCTTGAGGGCATCAACGATGTCGTTACCTATACCAGTATTAATGATACCGTCATTGTAAATACCAACGCTTAAACCATTACCAATAATAGTGTCATTGCCTGCACCGGTATTGATAGTGCTGTTGTTGCTGCTGTTGTTCGCGTAGTAGGGGCTGTTGTAGATCCCTACGTTGCCACTGCCAGTGATTGTGTCGTTACCAGCACCAGTATTGATGGTGCTGTTGTTACTGCCGAGGAAGGGGCTGTTGTAGATCCCTATGTCGCCACTGCCAATGATTGTGTCGTTACCAGCGCCGGTATCGATGGTGCCGAAGGAATTTAAGATTCCAGAGCCTCCATTGTTATTGGACGACGTAGCATTGCCAGTTATTGAGTCATTACCATCACCAGTATTGATGATGCTTCTGTTGACAATACCGTTTAGGTCAGCATTACCAATGATTGAGTCTTTACCATCACCAGTATTAATGATGCCTTCGTTGAGGATTCCCCCCAAACCAGTGCTAGGCCCTGTGCCAATGATTGTGTCGTTACCAGCGCCAGTATCGATGATGCTGCTTTCTTTGTTGAATATACCTACGAAGTTGCCAATACCCTTTATTATACCAGTAATTCTGTCGTCACCAGCGCCAGTATTGATGCTACCAGTATTTTCGATAGCACTGCCACTTCCACTACGATCAACTGTGCCAGTGGAGCTAATTGTGTCGTTGCCAGTCCCGGTGTCAATTGTACCGGAGTTATCGAGAACTCCACCGTTTGAGCCGCCGCCGTTAAACAGCTTACTGCTAGTCGCTGTAATCGTGTCGTTACCACACCTGGTATCAATATTACCTCTGTTTCTGATGCCAGAGCTTTGGAAAAATGGGTCGTAACTAGTGTTAGTGCTAGTGCCAGTGATTGTGTCGTTGCCAGATCCGGTATTGATGGTGCCGTCGTTTTGGATTCCGATCTGAGTGCTAGTGCCAGAAATTTTGTCGTTGCCAGATCCAGTATTGATAGTGCCGTCGTTTTGGATTCCGATCTGAGTGCTAGTGCCAGAAATTTTGTCGTCACCGCCTAAGGTATTAACGGTGATACCGGAGAGAATCTTAATACTAATAGAATCGGTGGTATTGACGGTCACTACATCTTTAAAATTAGTCCATCTGCCTAACAAAGTTGAAGGGTTCGTCTCTAAATACCAACCATTGATGTCTAAAACAACCGTTTTTGAATCAGGCATAACTTGTTTACCGTACAAAGGTTTAACACATGATCATTTTTAGAGGTTATAACTTTTCACGCTAAGTTTTCAAACAACTAAACAACATATTTTTTTCACAGGTTGATTCCCAATAATCAGAGATTAATGAAAATATAAAAGCGAAAAATCAGCGTTTGGAAAAATCCTTAAAATGAGCTTTTCCACATCCGGTGAAAAGTCAGCTATAGGTTAGGGTATTGCAACTACATTTCTAAATGTAGATTTTCGTGTGTGGTTTCTCTTAGATTAATTTGTGTACTCTTCTTCGAGAAGTATAAATAAGTGAGTGAGAAAAATTCCAAATATGTAATCAAAAATTACTTAGAGCTGATTCGTAAAGAAAATCTAAAGAGAACTAAATCTGCCTTGACTAAGGTTATAGGCTAAATCGAGTGGGGAGCAACGCGAAAAAGTGAGATCGTCGTGAAATGAGCTGGCGTTGCGGGGGTAGCTGGGGTAGCTGGGGGAGGAAAGAGAAAGATTTAGTAAATTTTGCTCCTAAAACTATACTAAATCCACTTAAATTCTTTGTCTTCCCCAGCCTCCCCAGCCTCCCCAGCCTCCTCAGCCTGACAGGTGTAGGTTTATTACATAGGAGTGAGTGTTCATCAACAAAAACAAGAAAATAAAATGTAGAACCAACGTAGGTAGGCTGCATGAGATGCTGAAGAATAAGTATCTCAAGCAGTGGTCTTGTATAGTGTCAGAGCACATGCCTCATCTATCGATACCGCAAGCGATAGGACTGGCAACATGGAGTTTTGGCATGGTGATGACAAAATCGAGTAGTTTGACACAGGTGTCAAAATTTATTGCCAGTATCAATCAAGAAAAACCAAATACGGTACGTCAACGCTTAAAAGAATGGTATCAGGAAGCAGAAGCCAAAAAAGGAGATCAGCGTTGTAGCCTTGATGTCAGCAGTTGTTTTGCACCGTTACTGTTGTGGGTAATTAATCTATTACCCACAAAAATTGAGCAAATTGCTTTAGCACTGGATGCAACAAGTATTAGTAACAAATTCACGGTTTTGTCAATTAATGTACTGCTAGCAGGGTGTGGAATCCCGATTGCATGGTGCATTGTTGAGGCCGGTGAACCTGGAAGTTGGAAACCACAAGGCGCAAAAACTCATTAAACATCTCAAAGGTGTGATTCCTCAACAGTGGAATGTGATTGTGGCTTGCGACCGAGGACTGTATGCAGATTGGCTCTATGAAATGATTGTGGGCGTTAACTGGCATCCATTTCTACGTATTAATCATCAAGGAACTTATCAAATACCACCATGCCGTACTTGGCGACCGCTTGCCGAAGTTGTCAATACACCTGGACAATCAAGGTCTGCTCGAGTTGTTTGCTTTAAAACTAATCCACTCGAATGTACTCTATTAGCACGTTGGGATATTGGCTATAAAGATCCTTGGTTAGTGTTAACTGACCTGGAACCAAATCAAGCCGATGTTTTATGGTATGGTTTGCGTCCTTCAACCGAATGTGTTTACCGTGATCTCAAATCTGATGGTTGGCAGTGGCATAATACTCGCTTGCTCTCACCGCAACGTGCTGAACGTCTCTGGTTAGCGATCGCCTTGGCAACATTGTGGATGGTTATGCTTGGTGGCGAAGCAGAAAATCAATCTCCTACCCCAAACTACCAACAACTTCCCAACAAACATATCGCCTTTTCTAAGCCTTTTAATCCAAAACCATTACGTCAGATTTCTTGTTTTCTTCTGGGTTTTATTACCCTGATTGCTGATTTGCTTAATGGTTTGTCAATTCATCTTCATCGTTGGAGTTCCTTCCCTCCTACTCCTGTTGATGCTTTCTATTACTCCTCCTCATTGTAAAATACCTACACTTGTCAGGCCCCCTCAGTTCCCAGGCGCGACCGGGCAAGGAAGTTATGCAGTAATGGCAGCCAAAATCCCTATAAATAGAGCTTTTGGGTAAGTCAATCAATTCCGTTTCTTACAAGGCTTTCTTAAAACCGCCCCAGAACATAATTAATTTCATTATTATTACTTGATAGGCATTGATTAAAATCTATGTTATGACTCATTGAGGCGATCGCCACTAGGTTGCGGTAAGCGTTATTCATACTAGATAAATCCAAATCGGGTCTTGTTGTCGCACACTAGTAGCGATAACGGGAACACATTTACCCCATTCCCACTTTTGCAGCACTGTACGGATGGTAAATTCTATAGTTTGACCCATAGAGCCACAGAATTGTTCTTGTGCAAGGTTCTCTAAGTTCTCTTGAGTAGCGGGAATGTAGTGGAAATAAGTCATGTTAATGTCAAGATTACCAAGTTGATAAATCCAACCTGCTCCAAACCTTTCTACTAGTGGATAAATTGCCTTTCTTACAGCTGACTCGTTTTCTGTAAAATAACTTCTGGCTGTATTTTGCTTTGAGGGCATTGGCAGCGTCGTCCACAAGAACCTTTCCTGTAGCGAATGTCCAACAGGTTCATAAAGTAAATCCGTCTTTTTTAACCAAAAATCTGACTGTTCTAACAGTTGGTTAATAGCCATTTCTTGAACCATTGGGGAGCTATAAATCATTTGCTGTAGATCCATAGCTATCTGTTTTTTGCCCTGACCATAGTTTGGGTCTAACCGTTTACGCCGTTTTGCTTCACCCATTACCTATGCCTCTATGTTCACCTGAAATTTCTGCTCCCCAATACAAGTAAATTGCCTCAGATTAATGTTTATTGACTGAAAAATACGTCAGCAATACATCTTTTACATTCTGCCATATTTCAATGGGTATCAAAGATTTGTTCAATTTAGTCCTGTGGAGAGGCTAGAGGGACATTCCTAAGGAATGTCTGATTGATTGTTGCTGTTCTTCTATTATTTCTTGCAATATCTGGTTGCAATCGTGCCAAAACTGAATGTCTTTTTTCTCTATGTCTCCCACATTAATCAGTGAATACTCAAGCTCACCCGACTGATTTCGGTTGAGGGACACGCGAAAAATCTCACCTCGTTCATCATGGGTAAACACCAACTCTCTACCCTGTTTCTCTAGAGTTGCACCCGTATCATTCCCAAGCGCTTCTTACCTTGGGAAAAACCTGTCCAAAATTGGTCACGAATTTGCTGCAAAAAAGTGGGCAGGCTTAATAACACAAACTCAATTCCTCTTCTGTGGCGGAGTAACAATCCAAATAGTGCATTTCTTATTTTTATCCTGCTGGCACTTGAGTATTCGGTCAATATTCCACTCCACCAAATTCCGCCCCAAAGTATTTTGATCATTGTTGTACTTCCACAACATCACAAATAAACCACAAAGAAAACCAGCCCCCGTAGCCAAAGCCAAAGCTGTCAGTGGCGTAAACCACTCAAACACTTGCATCCATATTGCTTTTGAGCGAAATTCTTGAATCTCACTCTTGACCAGATTAGCTAGTTGATTTGCATATTTCAGGTTTTCAATTGGTTCAGAGACTTGGTTCATCAAAACCTGCATTTGATTTGCCCAAATCTCCCTCTCCCGCTTCACATTAGAGCAGAGAACAGCAACTTCCTCCTTTAACCGCGCCGCCTCTGATGCCGCAGAGGATGCTTGTTTCAGCGTCTCTTGATTCGCCTGGGCAATCGCTGATGTTGTTGCCATGCCTACTTCTTTCATTTCCCCCACATAACCCAGACTGACTTCCACTAAAGTCCGCTTCATAGTCTGAGCCTGTTCTTGCTGCATGACTTGAAATTGACTTCTCGCTTGCTGAATTGACTCTAAACTCTCTTGTGATTTCTCTTTCCACTCATTTAAAAGTTCAGATAATTCAGTCGGAGCCGTTTCTAACAAGACTCGCATCTGTCCCGTCAGAGCTAACACCAAGAACATTGGATCTGATGGGTCTAGTTCACTTATCTCTATAATCTCATATACCTTAGCCTTAACCGACGGCGGCTCGGATGCTAGACATATATCCAAGACTTCCAGAGCCTTCTTATTTAACCTCTTCATACCAGATACCTACTGTTTCAAAAGCAGCGTAAGCAAGCTTGAGGAAATTTACCACTCTCTGTTTACTAATTATTCCAAATTCTTTATACGCTCTTGCCTCAGCAAACGTTAATCGATTCTGGTCTATGATATTTCTTTCTTTATACGCAAGTTTCGGAAAATCTATAGTCTTGATATTATACTTTTTTACTATATTTTGTATAGCAGTATCTGAGTTAACGTGTTCCCAGTCATCACATAACCCGAAATTTTTCACCAAGATATGAGAAATTTTGTCACCAGAGCTATTCACAGACTGTCTAAACAGGTTTAGACTGTCATATCCTCCTGTTGACACAAACCACTTACAAAAACTTACTCCCTCTGACTCACCCAGTTCAATTAACTGGTTCTTCTCAATCCAGGATTGAACTGCTCGATGTGATTGTGCCGCTAAATTGACAACCACTGTCTTGCTCATCGCTAACTCAAAGATTCTATCCGCTTTATCAGCTTGCTTTTCATCCTCTGTAAACACAGCCAACTGACATATTCCCTTGTACACTCCAGCTACATCTGGATTTGACCTATCCGTCTCCACTGGTACAAACGGCATTTTCTTATCCAGACAATACTGAATCATTGTCCTAGCTACTAGAGACTTTCCTACACCGCCCTTTTCACCATCTATCAAATGAATCGTTGGCATATCCAATACCCTAATATTGATTAAAGTCAGATGAGATATCATCTTTTGATGATGGTGTTTTTGGTGTTTGTCGTTTACTACCTTTAGTAATTTTCTCTGATGGCTCTTGCAATTCTTTTGATGACTGCTCCTGTTGACTCGCTACAGCAGCATCAACTACATCAGATACAGATTTAGTAGAATCTGATGTTAATGTACCTTCTTCTACATTGGCATCATCTGCTGGTAAATTCTCAGTTACCGAATCAGCCTGCTTAACTTGTTCTGACTTTGCTCCTCGCTTGCGAGAACGTTTCTCTCTTTCAATCTCAGTTAAATATTGCTTAAGTGTAGCTGCCGAAATCTTAATTTCTTGTTTTGCAAGTATAAGAGATAAGTCTTGATAACTATAGCCTTTCTTCAAAGCCGATTGTAACTTCTCGCGCAGAAAAGAAATACTCTCTCGCAGTGATAGTTCTTCTTTAGCCTTATCTTCTAACTTCTCTAATTCCGACAAAGTTGTTTGAACTTTCTCCAAAGGAATCTTTTGTCCCGGCTTTGTGCGTACCATCTATTCTGCTATGCGGCTGAAAATTTCACTTATCCTAACATCAAGCAAAAGCCGAAAAAAATAAAAACTTACTTAGTAACTAAACTTTACTTAACACCAAAAACCAACGCCTACCCCAGATTCTCTGCTGAACCCACACCAAGACTAACGCCAAGCCAAGCGATTCTTCTTTTCCCAGTAGCTCGTAGAATCCCCAAAAACCCCGCCGGAGCTACTGAAAGACGTGGGTTGGGTAGCCAGTATTATTGTTACTCACTCCACAATTTTGCCCCAAAGGGGTCGCTGCGCTCAAAATTGTTCGTTCGAGAAAGCGGGGCATAACCCCAGTATACCCGTTTAGGTTACAGTAATTACAACTACTGGGAAAGAAGAAAAGCAGGGGGGCTGGGGTAGCAGGGGGAGCAGGGGGAGAATTAGTTATTAGTCAACAACTATTGAATCAAGTTAGATGCTCTAAGCAATATAAGTTAATGAGCATGACATTCAAATTCAAACTATATTACTTCTACTTCTTCTCTCCCCCAGCCTCCCCTGCTCCCCCTGCTTGACTGAACGTTCAGTTTATCGGCTCCACTCGCTATGGCATACGGTATCTGTAGAATCCAGAAACTCAAGGCTGGCTCTCTTGGTGGGTCAGGCAGACACACCAATCGGGAACGCTACACCCCCAACGCAGATCCAACTAAAGAAAATATTCGCATCATTGGAGAGCCGGACGGCATCAACACCCCAAATCTCGAAACTATTGTGAGAGAGAAAATTGGCAACCAGACGATTCGCAAGAATGCTGTGATGGCTGTTGAATTTCTGCTGACTGCCAGCCCAGAATACTTTCGACCGGATGACCCAGGCAGAGCCGGATATTATCATCAACAACGACTAGAGGACTTTCAAAATATTGCCTGTGAATGGCTAATCAATTCCTACGGCGACCGCATCGTTAGAGCCGAATTACATCTTGATGAATCTACACCCCATATCCATGCTTATATGGTTCCTCTGGATGAAAAGGGTAAACTCAACTGTCGCGCTTTGCTTGGTGGTAGTCGTCATCGCTTAAGTGAGTTGCAAGATAGTTTTGCTACTGCTGTGGCTCCCTTGGGACTTGAACGGGGCATTAAAGGCAGTTTAGCCAAGCACACAAGAATCCAACAGTATTACTCTGCTATCAATAAAGCTCCTGATATTAATCTCGATACCGAGACAATGAAACAACAGGTAGCTGATAGACAACGGGCATTGAAAAAAAGTGCAGTTATGGAGAAAACTGCGGCTCATCTTGCCCAGGAGAATCAACAACTACAACTGCAACTATCTATTGCACTAGCAGAGGCTAAGAAACAAAAAGAAGAAGCTGTTAACTGGCAGAAAAAATATCAAGATTTAGCTAATACTGTGCGGGATTTTCCCCTGGCAGAAGTTGCATATCAGCTTGGTTTAGAAGCAGACCCCAAGGATAAACATAAATGGCATAACACGGAACACATTATCAATATCACTGGCAGCAAGTTTTATGACTGGAAGGCTCTTAAAGGTGGTGGTGGTGCAATTGATTTGGTGATGCACGTTAACCAATATGACTTTAAGCAGGCTGTCACTTGGCTGAATGACCGTTTGGGTGAAGGTGCAATGTTAGAGGCCACGTGCTACTATGCCAAGGATGTTGTTCTAACTCAACCAGTTCCTCAATTTACTCCCCCTGTTGTTGATGCTGATAAATGGCAGCAGGTGAGAAATTACCTGAGAACTGAGCGTCAATTGCCTAGTAGTTTGGTTGATACTCTTCATGAGCAGGGGTTGATATATGCAGACAACAAACAAAATGCTGTGTTCCTTCGTCGTTCTCTGGATGGTCAAACAATCACTGGGGCATCTTTGCGAGGGACGGCAGGAACAGACAACAATTTTAAAGGGTTAGCTCGTGGCTCTAAGCGTTCTGATGGCTGGTTTTATTTCCTGCGCGGGGGACAGTCAAGCGACCCTGTGCAACGGGCGGTACTGGTGGAATCTGCGATTGATGCAATGTCAATTGCTGTTTTAGAGCGTACTGATTCCCGCCGCACTCTTTATTTATCTACAGATGGTGCTGGCCATGTGCCTGTGGACTTTTTACGGGTGCTGCCAGCAAAGTCTGTGATTGTTGCTTATGATAATGACTCTGCTGGTCTTGAGTTGGCACAAAAGGTCATGTCTGTGTTGCCTAATTCGGTCGCTAATTTCCCTCATGCTAAAGACTGGAATGAGGAGTTGAAGAATTACCTCAATTTTGAGCAACAACAACAGCAGCGACGACAGCAGCAACCCAGAAAACAACAGCACCGGGGTTTTAGTCTTTGATGAAGAGGAGCAACGTCAGCAGAATACAAAAGCTGTATTCATTACTGTGTAAGCATTTTGGGCAATTAGCCTTAATAGTAATGTTAGTTTAATGTGTTTCACATTATTAGTACATTGCCAGCACGTTGTTTAGCAGTATTAATAATGTGCCAATAATGCGTTATAAGGTTATGACAACTTATTAATACCGTAAATAACAGTATTAAACAATGTTCTAGTACAGCACTTAACAGCACTTGGTACATTACTAATAAGGGAGAGTGCAGTATTGGCAATGTTGAAGTAAGGCATTCCACTGTACACGCACATTGTAAACACCTTGACTAGCTGTGAGGGCAATGTATGGAAGAGGCTGATAGCAAGAGTGTACAAGTCACAGTCTATTTACCGAAGGATGTGCATGAGCAACTTAAAAGCTGGATGGACAAGAACTACCAGCGTTCTGTCTCCTCTGCCATCTCGCTGATTGTTGAACACTTTCTTCAAAAAGATGGCCGCCCTCTGGGAGATATCGACCTTGGGCCAAGGGTGGCTGCAATAGAACAAGAGAACATACCCCCCCGGCTTGCCCTGATAGAACAGCAGATGCAGCAGCTAAGGTCAGCCTTGATTGCAGCTGGAGCTATTAGCCTAGCTAGTGGGGTAGAAGAACATCTAGCAGAGAACACCAGCATTGAAGGCGGTAAGTTCCTCTACTCAGTCAAGGAAGCCAGGGAGGGGTTGAGTAAAACCGAAATCATACGCCGTCTGGACTTGACCCCTACTACAATAAAGCGGCTGGCTGAAACTGAAAGGATGACAGAAGAGAAATATTTGGCTAAAGTCACTGGCTGGCAGTTGGGTAGTGGTGAGCGTCCAAAATTTTTCCCGCCACAGTCCAATGCACAAGAGCAGGATTAATTTAAAAAAAGATTTTCTCAGTATGGCAAATTTTGGGTAATAAAGCTGTTCAGTGTGTCATGGCAGTTTTATGGTAAATCTATGGTAAATCTATGGCAGTTTTATGGTAAATCCATGTCACTTTCATGTAAAAGTCTTGGGCTGTCAAAGTTTGAGATGTCAAGGTTATGTTAAATCCTTGGTAAATCTATGGTAGTTTCATGGCAAATTCATGGTAAATCTATGGCAATTTTTTCAGTCAAAGGCTGAAATGCTTGAAAAATCGTTGCCGCTACAGCAAACACTGCTCTTTTACATTGCCTGTACATTGATTAGCAGTAGTTTTAATGTGCTGTTACTGTGGAACACATTACTGACACCTTGCCTGTACATTGGATTAGCAGTATTTTTAATGTGCTGTTACTGTGAAACACATTACTCACACCTTGCCTGAGCATGGGGAGTGCAGTAATTGTTATGTGAGAGCCTAGTAAAATACTGTCAAGATGCAGGGTATGGTTAGAATTCAAGATTTTTAGGCAGGCCAACACTAACCTATAGCACTCAGACTTTAGGTAATTGCAATGGCTTTGGCTTTAACTAATTGGCTACCTTTTCCTTGGTTAAGTTAGAAGAGATAAACTCCTCTAGTTCAAGGGGCGACAAGAGAGCTAAAGTGCTTGCTGTATAAGCTTCATAGCTCTT
>NZ_JCACKA010000154.1:0-10619 GCF_059505145.1 Mojavia sp. | reverse complement strand
GTTTGAGTTCGGGTGCATCCACACAGCCGAGCCGAACAGTAATTGTTTGCCCTTGCGGATTACGGACTCGTAACGTATCCCCATCACCCACGCTAACTACTGTCATCTTTGGGAGACTCGTTTGCGCTACAGTTGGTACTCCAGAAAGCAGAATTAATGCTGTTGCAATAATAGTTTTTTTGGTAGTTAGCATCTAAACTTTTACTGGGTTATAAGTATTATATTTAACTAATAATTTGGGATTGCACCGTGATCTAGATCAGTGCCAAAAGCTCAATTTATTTCCCACAATAGATAATGGTAAGTCTAATTCAGTAGTTACTATGCTTTTCCACCTTTGATTAGCATACCCAGTAATTATGTATAGTTAAACACTTGTATTATTTTTGTTCAGAGAAGTTATGCCAGAAGAAAAGACATATTTAGAGCTTTCCGAAGCTAGTGGAAGCTCCCACAAGTTTTATGAAGTCATAGTTCAAGATAACCAATTAACTATACGTTACGGTCGAATTGGCGACTATGGGCAAACTCAAACAAAAGCTTATGCCACTTCTGATAAAGCCAAAGCAGAAGCGAGTAAAAAAATTAAAGAAAAGCTCAACAAAGGCTACGAGATAGCTGTTATGGGTGTTCGCCAGAAGCGCTCTGTGACACGCCGCCAAGTCAGCAGTACCATTTCCACAGCTAAACAAGCTCCGATTGTTTGGAAGTTTGCCTCATCTTCAGCTGCTTTCGGGATTTTCATTGATGCCAAACGCTGCTGGGTTGGAAATCAGACAGGTCAGGTATTTGCTTTGAACCTTCAAGGTCAAGTGATAAATCGGTTTAAGCTTCCTGATGGTGTTAAATGTTTAGTTGCTGATGATATTTGGATTTATGCTGGTTGCGATGACGGCAATGTTTACGACCTGACTGGCAAGTTACCACGTCTGAGCTACAAAATTGATGAGAACGTTGATATTTTTTGGTTGGATATCAAAGATGGACTATTAGTTGTGCTCAAACCGGTACAGTTCCCCAAGCCCTAATTATTAAAGCACCATTAGGTGAAGGAGCCACACCCTCATCTGTTCTCGAAATTACTACAAATACAAGCTCTGGGGTCATTGTTGAGTGTTTCCGAGAAGGAAGTAAATTAAGAGTGCGTGTTGTTTCTAATGGGTATAATCCTAATTGGAAAGTGCAGTTTCCCAAGGATATTCGTGTTGAAGGTGCACGTTACCTTGTTCAAGAAATACGTGAATCAGCTAATGGCGGATTTTACCGTGTTTATGGTGATATCCAAAAATTAGTTTAGCTAGACTGTTGAAAAATTGGCAATTTCTATCGAACCTGATGTAGCAGAAATATTTCCAACTTCAGAAGCAGTTAACAAGGCTTTACGTTTTTTAATTAGAGTTACAAGTAGAACCAATTAAAATTCATTACTTTCAAGCGAAATCTCTTGCCAATCATTTGAATTACATCCCAAACCCTCGCATTGGCAAGTTTTGGATGGTTCTCTGACAAGCCAGAGTTTCCAACCTTGATTTTTGAGAGCATCGAATTGCGCTCTGGCTACTTCACTATTTTCATTGCACGGAATATTTAAGGTGATATGCCAAGATTTACCGCGCTTTTTACCTTTTACTCTCTCAAATTTTTGTTGTTTTAATTTAGTGGCTAACTTATTTAAAAGGTTACTGTTGAAAGAGACTCTATAGCCTAAATCATTACCGTTTTTATCCCGCTTTGTTTCAATCCAATAATTTTTGCCCTCAACCTTTTTACGGAAGCTGTATGGATGAGTGTTGTGAATTTCCTTTCATATACTTTTCAAAATGGCTTTCTGGCTCTTTTGACAAGCATGAGAATTACTAAATCCAGTAATGGTCAGATGGTAACCACCCCATTTAACATTTTCTTCATATCCTGGTGATAGATAAACAGCATATTTATGCTTGCGTGGTATGAGCATTACATTATTTAAAAACAGCTAACAGACCCAAATGGTTATACCGTTATAGGTGCGGGTTTTCTCCGCCCTTATATCCTTCCTAATGGCATTTTCTGGCTGTTAACATTAACATCATTTATAAAAATTTTATAGTTGTTGGATGATTACATTGTCTTCTTTGCTACTCCAACTCTCACAGTATGATGCCATATACCGCCACGTTGCCATATATGGTAAGTATCGTATTTTCCATCTCTCACATATTTAAATCTCATCCAATGTTGATCGTCTCTTGCTTGTAATAATGATGCAGCTTTAACCCGAATATCATCATGCCATGTATCATCAGTTTGCCAAACCTGTAAACAATGATGATTTACGCTATCAAGTTGACGAAATCGTATCCAATTTTCCTCATCTTTACCACGCAGCATTAAAGCTTTTTGAGCAACAATTGAACCATTCTCAATACCAGCTTTGACATTTGTAACTTCTGAAATAGCAGAGTTAGCCTTATCTTGAGTTTTTACTAACAAATCTTCAGTAAATTGTTTGGTATTTTTGAAGTCTGCTTTCGTAGCTTCTAGTTCTAGTTTAATAACTTTAAGCTCTGTTTGCGTAGCCTCCAATTCTTGTTTAGTAGCTTTAAGTTCTCCTTTTAGATTTGCATAATCAGATTTAAGTTCTCTAATATTCTCTATTTCTGCTTGTAATGCTTCCTGGGTACGTCTTAACTCCTCTATCGCTTTCTCGTAATATCCTAAAGGTGTTTTCCAACTTATTGAACCAGTTTTATTCATAAAAAACCTATAGTTACTTTATTTGCCTGTTAAAAATTTCGGTGAATACTGAGGCTCTAACATATAATTTTCTGTATGAGCATAATTTTTCATCGTATTACTCCAAAACTCAGCAAGTAAACCATACTTGAGCCAGTCTTCCATAGCTCGTCTTTTCAGGACTGGGGATTGTCTGGCTAAAGCAGCCATTCTCACTGCATTTAGTTGAAGTTGCCCATAAATATTTATTACTTCATCAATAGAAGTATTCTCACTCAACTTGCTTAGTTCATGGCACTCAGTTAATTGATAAAGCTCTACGTCAGAAAACATAGCACCAGGTTTCAGCCCTATTTTTAACCTTTGTCTACATTTATCCAGAGGGTTCGGTACACCATGAGCCAAATATTTTTTTATTTGACTTAGAATTAATTCTAGGTTTTCATTAAAAATTGCGTTAATTTTATCTATTAAAGTATCTATATCTTGCAACAACTTCTCTTCTAAAATATTAATTTCTTCAAAAATAACTTCAATTATTTTTTCAGTTTGACTTAATGCTTTAATTATCACGAAAGAAACTTGATTTATTCTATTTTCTAAATAAGCATCAACTTCACCAAAGGTTTCTCTTACAGCTAAGATAGCCGATTTGCGTATCTCATCAATTTCTTTGAGATTTTCCTTAACTTTATGATCGGCATCATTTATCAGTTTCTCAATATCACCTATAAGTTGAGTTTCTAATTTTTCAATATTAGTTATAAACTGAATTCCTAATTCATTAATTTGTTTTATCCGTTTTATAGCTATATAGTCTATTTTTTCAGCTAAAGAGTTAATTTTTTATTAAACAATTCGTTTAGTTCTTTACTGATTGATTTCGTAAAATCGCGTGAAATTTTCTTTGCTAAACGTTCTAATTTTTTAACAAAATCACTAAAAATCCATCCCAGCATTTGCATTAATCTTTCAATGCTTATTCAATAGTATACAATTTTAAAAATAACATTCATAAATAAATATGTCTAGCCTGAAGAAAGTTTTAAATAATTTTGCCTTGCCCAGCTTTAATTCAGCATTTACAAATAAATATTTTCTACTATAAAAAATAAATATTTATTTACACTTCCCCTTTATTTTAATCTTAATCTTTTTTTTCGCGCCGCATTTTAATGATTAACAAATGCTGCATCACCACAAATTTTTCATCACACCCCGATATCTGCAATACCTAAAAGTTATCATGATGCTCACACACCTCTATGCTTGTAAAACTAAAGACTAAAGATAGTTAAGCTGAGGCTAAAAAATAAGCTTAACCTTATGACTAGCTTAATGTTGGGTTTTAAACCTATCAAAATGCGAGGTTTAGAAGATGCAATCGCCCCCTCGCTGCTCACACCAGCCCTCACGCGACCCCAATAGTTTCATACTCATGACCGGACTATCGAAACAATGCCATCAGCATCATCAGCAAATACTATGCACCTGCTAACACTCGGCAAGCAAGTAGTTAAATGACCGCAGATGCTTCAGCCCAACAGTACATTCGCCATTTCAAGTTTTCACGGTACAACTGAAGCCGTTCCAACCATAATAATTAAATATAGTTATTTATGGCATTAATGCTGAAAAACATAAAGTATCTTTGTAAGAAGTGGGCTGCAAATCTGGGGTATAGTTAGCACACAAACTGATGTTTTTATAACCGTTTTCTTGTAAACAAGATATAAATTCATCCCTACCAAACCAATGCAGTGGAAAACTTTGAAGTTCAGTTGCTACTAGGTTGCCATTTAACCACTTTTCATAGCGAATGATCGTCAAGTTTAGTTGTTCTAAGGGGTCAATACTAGAAGAAGATTGCATGAGGATGATTGAGCCATCAGCACACTCAATTGGCTGCCATTGCTTAACGATGTTCTGGGTTTTGAAATCTTCAACTGGAAGTTCCAAATCAATAAAAATCTGCCCCTGTGGTTCCAGGTGTCGTGCAAAGGCTTGCAATGCCGCGATCGCAGCAGAGCGTGACAACAACATGAACGAGCCAAGGGTCACGACTATTGCATTGTACTTTCCAGGCAAATCCAGATTTTCTACCTCACCTTGATAAATGACAGGCTCCAAACCTCTTTCTAAACAATGTTTGCGGCAACAAGCCAGCATATCTGGTGAAGCATCGATTCCTTCAACGTTAAGATCTGCCGCCAGAAGTGGGATGAGTAGTCGTCCCGTACCCACCATGACTTCCAGAATTCTGCCACCAATTTTGGAAAGATGTTTTATGTAGTATGGAACGTCAGGGTATTGTCCACCAATGGGCTTGGTAATATCATATACTTCTGTGCATAAGGCTCCATATTTCGTTAGTGTCATCTTTAGCTTTCCATCTCACATTCAAACTCTATCAAACTTAATAGTTTTTGTTCTACCTGGGTTAAATATGGCCGCTTCAGTTCCCCCAAATACTTCAAAACTGCACGACCAGCTTCTTGCAAGGTTCTGACAGTGCAACTGAATTCGCCCATCACCCGCCACAGATATCTTCTCGAACCCCAACAGATAAACCCTTAATAGTCGTGTGCATGGGCGTTGATAGGAGCAATTTTGCACAGATGAATTTTATACATTAAGACTATTGGAAATCAGCTTTCCTTTTATAGGAAAAATAACGATTTAAATCTTTACTACTGACTATATAAACTGCCTTGCGGGGGACAAAATGGTCTAGAATGCTTATTTTACGGAGAGTGTAGCAATTTGTGGTAAAAGAAAAAGAGCATTCATTCGCAACAAGCTCTATTTAATGATAATATTACCAGAATTTTACGAAACGAATCTCAAGCGGGAATTGGGACGTGCAGAATATTTATTACTAAAAATCCTCATAAACTTATTACAATCTATTAAAACTGTTAGCGTTGAAGCACTGGCTACTGCTTTACCTACAGGGCGAACGCACGAGATTTCTGAAACCCTTGCTAGATAAGGATATTGACGAAAAAATAGACTAAATTTAAAAACGCCAAAACCCTTGCTATTAAAGGATTCTTATACTTTAGATGCGTTTGCCCTGGCTTTACCTATCCCCATATTATTTGAAAGTAGAAGAAAGAGAATCCAAAGATTTTTGTCTTTAAATTACATAAATATTGAAGAGATTTGGTTCCCCATTATTAGAAGCTGGCTAGAGATATATTTTCCTTTAAATGAAGTTATTTATCTGGTAATTGACCGGACTAACTGGGGCTGTATTAATCTGTTAATGATTAGTGTAGTTTGGGATAAAAGGTCTATTCCAATATACTTTCAGCTATTAGACAAATTGGGTTCAAGCAATTTTGATGAGCAAGAAGCAGTATTAAAAAAAGCATTACCGATTTTCAATAATTATAAAACTGTAGTGTTAGGAGATCGTGAATTTTGTTCGATAAAGCTGGCTAACTGGCTCACAAAGCAGAAAGTCTACTTTTGTTTACGTATAAAGAAAGATGCTTTTATAGAAATAGAGCCAGAAATTTGGCTGCAATTAAGAGATTTAGGTTTAGCGCCTGGTATGTCCTTCTTTTACCAAGGCATTAAATATACAAAATCTCAAGGGTTTGTTAGCTTTAATCTTGCTGCTAAATGGAAGCGTAAACGTTTGGGAGTTGCGCCGGAAGAAGCTTGGTTTATCCTTACCAATTTAGATGATTTAGATTCAGTTATTAGAGCTTATAAACAACGTTTTGATATTGAAGAAATGTTTAGAGATTTTAAGAGTGGTGGTTATAATTTGGAAGATACTAATGTATCAGGTCAACGGCTAATTTCCCTAATATTATTAATCTCGCTTGCCTATACTGCCGCAACCATATCTGGTCAAAAAACTAAACGTATGGGTGTTCAAAAATATGTTGGACGAATTAAAGAATCTAACCGGATTGTTCGACGACATAGTAGTTTTTATATTGGTCTTTATGGCCACAATTGGGTCAATTTCATGGAAAATTCTTATGAGTTAGTCACTGAATTATTGAGATTAAGTCCTAATAAGCGTAAGTACTACCAGCAAGGAGAGAGGGCTATGAGGCTTATTCTATCTGCATCCTAGCCCTTTTTGTAGCCCCGCAAGATAAACTGCAATAGCAGCACTGAAAACAGCCATGATCAAACTTCCAACAATCAAGGCAGCAGGGAGCTTTGAACTTAGGGCAAGAACTATTGTTATGAGACTGACCACCAGTAAACTATAGATGCCTACCAAAAGCCATTTTGCCCATTTCTTTCCCTGGATCGCAAAGTACATCACGACAACAGTTAGTAAGATCCGACCAATTGCCCAGCGATCTTGCGCCGCAATTACCAAGGCAACATCCAGAATGCAGAGCAATAGAAACATCGCCAGTAATCTGTTTCGAGCTTTTAATGCAGATTGAGCGGGCTGGATCATGGTTTATCAATGAGGTGGGGACATTAATACTTACTAGGTTTTTGAAATAGCACAAATTCGATATTTCAGCTTTTTACCTATGCAGAGTTAGCCAACTGACTAAATATGAATATTTAAAACTAACAAATAGAACAGATAAACTAGACGTTATGCTTAACATATATTTTTGCATATTCATATTATTAGATTCGATAACTTGACAGAGGTAATTGCTTTTAATTATTTGTACAAATAATTATATCTGCTTTAGTGAGATGGCTATTTTTATACTAGGCTTAAAAAGCTATGTTTATCTTCTAATATAGGATTTCTCAATAATTCTTCCCAATACCCAAACAACCAGAACAAACCGTTATCACCTAGCAATGGGGAATAGTTATCCGGGTTTTTCCCCAAAAAACTGGAATTTAACGCCTGAAACAACCAGATTTCTTGCGGCTGACAATAGCAGTAAGCGTCAAGCATCATACAAATATCACCGCAACGACTGAAATCTGTATTTTGTTTCCAAATCTGTAACTCAATCCAGAGTCTCAGTATTTATTGGCTAACTTGAGACTGCAAGATTTAGTGATATTTCTCAATCAATATTTTATGCTGCAACACTTTTCCCACCAAGCCTTAGTAAAATCAACTATTGTCGGATGTCTGCTTGTTTCTAGTGCGCTAATTCCCTTAAAATCTATCGTTGCTAAGGAGCAAATTTTGACTACGCCACAAGCAAAGACGATCGCTCAACAGGTGCGTCAAGATGCGCTCGCCAAAGAGAAACTCGATAACACTGCAAAAATCGTTCAAGTTGAGCGAGTTGGTAAGGGCGATATCTGGATGTATAATCCTGTACCTGACTGGAAAATTGTGAGTGCCGATCAGCGTCAAAGCTCGGTCTATTTCACCACTGATAATGGTAACTTTAGAGTCTTGATGCAAAGGAATGGACAAAACATCCATTCTCTGGTCAAACCTGCCCAAGAAGTACCGCCAACGGCAATGATCGCAGCAGCGATTCGCCAGGCCAAAGAGTGGGGCTATCCTGGACAACCCTTATTAACTAATATTTCATCTAAAAAGACAACTTGGGCAAGCGGTTGTGAGAATGTTTCGGCTCCTTATGCTTGCGATCCCATTGTTCGCCAAGGCTGGAAAATTACCATTCCCCACCAACGCGAACGTTGGGTGTTTCAGGGTGAAACATCTGAAGATTTACAATTGATTGCACGTAGTAATTCTGTTGTGGAACGCGGCTTACCAATTCAGGTAGGTAACGACATCAAGCGCATCGCCAGCAAACACTTGCAAATCTTACCCTCAATTGTTCTGATTACTAAAATCGAGCCTCAAACCTTTAGTGATAGCTGTTTAGGATTAGGGAATTTAGCCGAATCCTGCGCTCAACAAACAATCCGGGGCTATCGGGTGACGGTGGCGGGAAAGTCGCAAGCACGGCAAATATATCGGATTAGCAATGATCAAGTTCATATTCGCACCGAAGCACTCGCCGGACTTCCCACCCGCACTGATGAGCTACCAACGGAGATCGCTCGCACAGTGTTCAACGCGGCGCAATCAGACTTGCAGCAACCCATTGCCAATCTCAGCATTACCCAAGTTGCACCAAAATTCAATTGTTTCCGCAGTCCCACGGCTGCACCTAATGAACCTTGCTTACCAACGCAGCACCTTGAGGCTTGGAACGTCACGGTGACAAATTTTCAGAAATCACTGACTTACACTGTTAATCTCAACGGAAAGATTCTTAGCAAACGATAGATATAGCAAAGTGCTGAGTGCTGAATTTGGGTAATACTCCAATAGGGTTGTTAGGCGGTTTTGATACATAAATACTTAGCATAGGCCACACTATTGTAATTAGCTTCAACGATTTGAAAACCTGCTCTGACTAACATTACTTCAATAATCCATCCAATAGATCAGCTTTTGCACTTTTATCCAAAAACGGTATCACAGGTTACTATTTTTTGGCGATTGCCCGGAGCGCAGTGCCGAAGGCAATCGCAAAAGTTTTCGGTCTACTGAGGTTAGGCAAATTAGTGTTCTTATTGTGATAGTCGCTAGAAAACCCTTCATAAATCAACCGACCTTGACTATCCACAATCGCCAATTCACTTAATTCCGGTTTCCCCTCAGTATCTACAACTACAAAGTCCATATAACCCTGACTACTTGCAAGCTATAGCAAAATTAACATAAGTAATGGTGAATGGGTATAATTTATGGCAATGAAATCAGTAGAGGTGAACAATTGTCAGCACGAAACTAATGAGTACGCGCAACTCAACGGAAATAGCAAGCAGTGTGACTGTTGCACCTACTTGGTCACAGTCAGTATTGGGTGTGTCGGGTTTCCTGGTATCTTAATCTGCCAGTTCATAGCGTCATTAAAGTTTCAGTCTCCTCATGGGGTAATGGTTTGTGGAAACTGGCTAAGTCTTTATCATTAACAATCATGTAAACGTTTTAGTCCCCTCACGGGGTAATGATTGGTGGAAACGCAGCCCCCAGCAGGATGAGAACTACTGGGCTGGTAGTTTCAGTCCCCTCACGGGGTAATGATTGGTGGAAACCGCCGAAAACTGTGGGTACTCACTCCCTCAATTTTTAGGTTTCAGTCCCCTCACGGGGTAATGATTGGTGGAAACTTGAGCCAAGCTTTTAGCTTAATTGGAGGAGTAAAAAAGTTTCAGTCCCCTCACGGGGTAATGATTGGTGGAAACCTCCCGTGGATAGACAAGATATTTGTGTACGGAGGAGGAGTAGTTTCAGTCCCCTCACGGGGTAATGATTGGTGGAAACCCAGCCTTTCCCCCAGATGCAACCGAGCAATGGTGTTTCAGTCCCCTCACGGGGTAATGATTGGTGGAAACCAATAGGATTAACCTCATCTGTACTTGTTTGAACTAGTTTCAGTCCCCTCACGGGGTAATGATTGGTGGAAACCTGAAAGACCTGATGGGACAAAGATTCCAATCGGCAGGTTTCAGTCCCCTCACGGGGTAATGATTGGTGGAAACGGTCTAAAACTTCTTTAACACTCTCGTCAAATAAGAGTTTCAGTCCCCTCACGGGGTAATGATTGGTGGAAACCGCTCGGTGCTGAAACTGTTACAGAGCAGGCTTCCTGGGACGCATTTTGACGGGTCGAAAATTGTGGTCATTTTCAGCCTCTCTTATTGCAAGTAATTTGCAACTATCCCAATTGTTGAAACGCTGTAATTATTACATTGTCAAGGTTCTGGCGATTCTGACGAGTCCCCGGCGTTTTTGACCCCGCTTCGACTTGTCATTCATCAAGCTGATACAGCAATGATATGCCGATTACTGAGGTTTGTCGATAGCTGTTTCGACTGTATTTTGCTTGAGAGCTTTACGAGCTAACTTGACGTAAGTTTTAACGGTTCAAGGGGCGACAATCGCCTGTAAACCAAGCCAGCTAAAGGTTTTGGGCTTA
>NZ_JCACKA010000153.1:0-10895 GCF_059505145.1 Mojavia sp. | reverse complement strand
AATACAATACGATTTGTCTCTCCAGAGCGATCCCAAGTATTATCATAGGGTATATCTATATCACAAAGGAATACTAAATCATAGCGCGACACAGCTTGATGTGCTAGTTCTGCTAACTCTGGGGCAGCCATTTGGTGATAGTACAAAGAAAATTGATAGGTTGTTAGGGCATTCGTATCTGTAAACAAGTATTGGTTTGCTTGTAACAGCAAAGTTTCCTCACGTTCTAAATGCCCTTTGGCAATCTCCACTAGTTGAGAAAGCGAAAGCCTTCTGTTAATTTGATGTTGTTCCCAATATTCACGTCCATATTCCGGCATCCATGCAGTTTTGTACTCTTTCGCTAATTGGGATGCAATAGTCGTTTTTCCAGTCGAGGGAGCACCTAGAAAAGCAACATTAGTAATCAGATCACTGTAAACATCAGGATGTAAATAATCCCTAAAAGCGTAAGGGTCTTGTCTGACTTTCGTTCCTGAGATAGGGTAAGTTTTACGTTCTCTATCTACAAGTCGATTTACTGCACCTAACATAAGGCTTACGTGTTCACCATAAAATTCACTACAGTAAAAATGCGTAATCTTTTTTGATTCTAATTTTTTCAGGATATATTCTTCGTGCTTTTTCTTAATCTCAGGCGTATTACCAACCTCTGTTGGGCCATCCCATGCTTCAATCACCTCAATTGTCGGATACAGTTTTCGCAACCACTTAGCCCGAACTGTTAAAGGAATGGCACTCACCTCTGGACAATCATAAATGATTACTACCACTTCATCCATTTCTGCTAAGACAGTCTCAATCACAAATTGGTGTCCTTTGTGAAGCGGTGCGTACTTACCAAGCGTGAGTCCACATTTGCTGGTCATAGTTTACTTTGGTTCTGGCTAATCCAGCCTGCCTATACCTTATAATGCGATAGATCATTGTAAATGGCGATCGCACCTAACGCTCTTTTATCCCCTGTTTCCTGAACAACAGTCCATTACCGAAAGCCTTGTTTTGGCATAATCACCGTTCGCAACCCACGCCATCCCCATCTCTATCAAATCCGTGTGGGTCTGGTGAAATTACCCTAAATCTGCGGTAGGGAATATTAGAACAATCCAAGTCTGCCGAATTGGGCGGGATGCAAATATCTGGGTAGGACGGATCGCATTGTTGCGCTTGCGGCGATCGCTTCGTCGTAGCCTGAGTATTTTTCTTACCTCGCCTAAAATCCCAAGGCATCACTGGCTTAGACTGATTCCAAAATCCTAACTTCTTACTTTTAGCATCAGCCTCAGCCTGAAGAAACTGGTCTTTAGCGTTGGCGCACCCCTGAAGATACTGCCGATAAACTACAGCTTGCCCCTCTTGCACCATAGTGAGATTCACCGAGCGATTATTTACAAAAATCTCGGCTACAAGCCTTTTGTACTTATCACGCTCGATTTGTCGAACTTGTACAGACTGACCCACTGGCAGTAGTTGCTGGAGGCGAGACTTGGACTGCTGACCCCAAGGATTTTGTTTGAGTTCGGGTGCATCCACACAGCCGAGGCGAATGGTAATTGTTTGCTCTTGCGGATTGCGGACTCTTAAGGTATCCCCATCACCCACGCTAACTACTGTCATCTTGGGCAGGCTAGTTTGCGCTACAGTTGGCAATTCAGAAAGCAACAGTAAGGCTGCTGCGAGAATACTGGCTTTGTTCATCTATGTAAATTTGTTTCTGATTCTGTATCAAGGGTAACTTGTGACCATATCTCACCCTGTGATATGGATCAGTTCTGAAAAATCCTTTGGTCAACTTATGAACAAAATGACGCTGTTTGCCAAAAGTTAAAATATTTACAATTGATGTTACCTTCTTTGAGGTTATGCTTGATAACAATCTAGAACTTAGAACCAAAAGGTACTTCCAACTTAGTTCACAACTTGCTGGTTTAGACAATTCACAATTGCATTCTTTGTTTGACGATTGTGAGCCGGGTACATCAAGTTTGAATTCGGGGCGAAACTATACCATTGGTCTTGGACAATCCAAAGTATTTGTCAAACGTATTCCCGTTACAAAAATTGAATACGAAAACTTACTTTCTACCAAAAATTTATATAATTTACCAACTTATTTTAATTATGGTGTAGGGTCTATTGCTTTAAATGTATTCCGTGAACTTGTAACACACATCAAAACCACTAACTGGGTACTAGAAGGAGAGATCGCCGCATTTCCCTTAATGTATCATTATCGAATTATTCCACTTTCTGGAGTACGCAAAGATGTTGATCTAGAAAATCACAAAACCTTTGTGGAGTATTGGGGGAATAATGCCAGTATTGAGAACTATGCATTAGATAGAGCCAATGCCAACTATGAATTGATTCTGTTTTTAGAGTACATTCCTCATGTTTTAGCAACATGGCTGCAAGAAAACCCCTGCCAACTACAGAAATGCCTGAATGAATTACACAAGACAATTACCTTTTTGAGAACCAAGGGAATTATTCATTTCGACGCACATTTTTACAATATCCTCGCAGACGGACAGCAGACATATTTAACCGATTTTGGTTTGGTACTTGATAAAAGCTTTTCCTTAACCAAAGATGAAGAGTCTTTTTTTCAGCAGAATCAATTTTACGACTATGGAGAAATCTTACGGAATCTTGGTCATCTTATTCGCTCATCGTATGATTCTTGTTCTGAGATTGATCAACGTACCATCAGGGAAAAATATGACATAAAAGAAGGTTTAAAACCTTATGAAATAGGAGCTATATTATTGGACAACATCGAGCAGTTATATGCTGATAAACTCATGAAGTTGGATAAATTCTATGTCACTAGTATTGTCAAATACCGCAGTATCATTGCACTAATGCAAAACTTTTTTGCTGATATGTGTACAAATAACCACAAGAATATCAAATTTCCTCACGCAAAACTACAACAGTTGCTTGAAGAAACAGGGTTTATTTCTAGTGGATATTCTTAAATGGTAGATTTTTAACAGTGCTGTCTGCTCGTACCATCTCATCAATATCCAGGCTATGAACATCGGCCAATTGCAAGAACTTAAGCAAAAACTAACGAATAAGGCAGACTTATCCAATATATGGTTGTTTTACATGGATCATTTTGCGGATCATGCAGAATTTACTGACTTGGGAGAGCCTGCTTATAATGAATACTTAGATGGTGTCATCCAAAAAACTTGTAACTTATATCTTGCACCTGGAAATAGTAATGTCAATTCCATGACTAAGTGCCAAGTCTCTGAGGCGCTCAATATCTTGTAAAAGAAATAACAGCACTAATTGTGGAAAGATAGTTTGAAATGCAATTTCTGCGGCTTGTCCCCAATTGGGTAAACTTGTGGATGCTTTCGTTATAGATAAGTAAGCCCAATGGGCCAAAATATAGGAGATCAAAGACAGTATCAACCAACGGTAAACACCTAAAAGTGTTCCTTGCCCAAAGCGGTGTAAGCCGAAACGATGCTTGGCAGTCTTAAACCAGCCCTCTATTTGCCAACGGCGTTTACCCCACCAAGAAATAGTGCTGGCTTTAAGAGCTTTAGTGGAAATGACAAATCGTTTTTCGTACTTCCCATCATCACGTTTAAAATAATACCAGGAAACATAAACAGGAAACTTTAAACCTCTTAGGCGTAGGTGTTGTCCGCGTTTATGTAGTTGAGAAACGCTGTATCCCGAAGTTAATTTCCGTTTCCTGCTGATACCAGCAATGACGTGATACTTGAGCTTTCGGACACCATGTAGAAATTCCACACTGCCGAAGGCTGTATCTACGAGAATCATCACTTGGAAGCGCTGGGTTAATTTTTTCGGCAAACAGAAAATCTGCTTTAATCCCAACTGTGCAGGTGAGGCAGTGCCTTTTCCCCGCCAGACACGAAAACTCCAAGGTACTCGCCACTGACCCACAACTAAATACACAACAACTAAATGCAAACCTCGTTTTCCGTTGTAGACGCGTATTAAATCCTTAAATTGTGGAAATTTGCCAAATTTCTCTAAGGTTGTCAGGTCAATGATCACTTGTAGACAAGGTTTGCGCCCTTTTGAACAATGGCGCAAAATCTCCTGAATAATACGAACACGAGCAGTGCGAATTACACTACGGGTTGACCAGTGATAAATATTGAGAAATCGGCTTAAGGCACTGGCAGACTTACCTTGAGAGTGTTCAGGTAAAGGGTTTCCTTGAGCCTGTAAGAACAATCCCAACATAGCTTCTAAGTTTTGTTGCTGGTATTTTGAGGGCATCAATGACAGTAGAGTGTAAACTAGCCCTTGGGCGTGGGCAAGAATTGAAACCATTTTTCTTGCTTTGATATATGCTTTTCACGCCCTTTTTTCTCATATTTGTGCCCTTGTGTACAAATCTAACTTCTGTTTCTATTTCGCGATCGCCTGTTCTTAGAAAATTTACTTAAGCTAAGTCATCAATGCGCGTCAATTAAATTACTTTATATACCAAAATTGTCGCTCACTCCTGGAGTCACTTTTTTACGCTCCTATTTGTGTATTAGTGGTTTATACCTCAAGGTGCAAGATATAAGGTAAGCATTTGTTTGGCAGGGCAGTAAAGATTACTGACTTTTTGCCAATCTACATTGCAGAGTATCATTTTTTTCATGCCCCTTTCCAAGCTGAACGGCGTATTGGCGGTGTGATCTACTTCGAGGATATAAAAGTTGGGTTAATTGCAGTGTCAGCAGATTATCCTCCTACCGATGCGGTTAAGTATTCACGTTTTTCTGAGATACAACAAGAGCCGACACTTAATCGCAACGATCTCAATTGAGAGAAGGGCAAGGCATGAGGAACTCTCAACAAGTGCCAATAAATGTATTTGCCCTTGCTAGCGATCGCTCTTGGCTTTCAAAGGCTTCGGCATTGAATAGCAATTCTTCTTTTGGAAGCTAAATCTGCAACTGTCAAGGGGATGTTGCGCTAGAGAGGAGCGATCGCAATCTGGTTTTCATGTTCTTGAATAAGTATGTTGTTATCAAGTGCTACGACAACGCACTTGTTCAACAACTCGACGAATTGCATCAATGACTAATTCTGGATTGTCTAGTTGGATTGCATGTCCACTGTTCTCAGCAATCATGTGAACGCCTTGGGGTGACTCATTAGCTAAATCCGCATGTAATTGTTGCAGTTTCTCAAGCACCTGTTGTGTGATGTCGAAGTCTGGCTTGCCAGACGACAAAACAATTAGAGGAATCTCAGGAAATGACTTTGCCTTTCGTGCCTGCTCAACCTGGTTCATGCTAATTGATACCGCAGCTGATTCCTGGGCAAAGGTTTCTATAAACTGTGTTTGTGAATAGATTGCTTTAGCAAGGGGCCGGATTGAGGATGGAAATTTTTGGAATAAACCAACTGCAAATGGTAAATAATCAAAATTGACAAGCAAACGAAACAAACCGATGCGCCCGATAATTGGCAACACATGAATTAACAACTCTTCAAGTCGTTTGTTCAATTCAACCCATTCGGTTGATGACTCCTGATACATTTTCTCATGAGCTACATCCACTAAAACCATCCCAGCTACTTCTTCTGGATAATCATAGGCAAATAAGCGACTGAATAATCCACCTAACGACATTCCTACTAAAACATAAGGTGGTTCAATTTCAGCCTTTCTCAAAAGTTGCCGCAACTCACGAACTATTTGTTCTGCCGTGCGTGGTTGTAAACTTAAATCGCTCCAGCCATAACCGGCTCTATCATAAGTCAAAATTCTGGTAAATTTGGCAACTTCCGGCTGTACTAGCTGCCAATCAAGGTGTGTACCTCCGGTTCCACTATCAATAATCACTGTCGGCTGACCTTTCCCCATAATTTGATAGTGCCAATTCCTACCATTGACCTCAATTAATTTTCCTGATGGCTGAAACATCAGGCGATCGCTTCTTGTGGCCATTGCTTGATGATAGATTGTTCCCAACCCAACTATTCCAATTACTAAACCAAGGATTGCAACTAGCCATAGCATTTTAGTTGGTTCCTTCAACTTAAATATGTTTGCGATTGTCTCACAGATAGCTTTCAAACACGCCCCATAACAAGGGTGAATCGAATCATCTACATTCTCGTTATGGATTATAAACAGCAGTCAATGCAGCGTTTTGGTGGGATGCTCCAGTTGACCGACGCGCACGGCAGCAGTTGGAGTTGAAGCTAATTTTGAAATGGCGATCACCCTTCAATAAGGAAAATTGGGATTTGTGGGGTCAGCCGTTTAAATAAGGCTGCTGGTTCTGTGAGCAATCAAGTTACTGGCTGGATTGGTAACTTTTCGTCAATCTCAATTAAGTTAACTTTGGCATTCTCAACCACCGTATTCCCTAGCAGCGTGTCCTGTAAAGCGTCAAATTTAGATTCGGCTTTTCTAATGCGTTCATAATGCAGAATTACATGGTAACGCTTTTGAATTGGTTCGCCAGCCGCCGAATACTCTACTGCTTCCCAATCGGTATTTTGACGCTCCTCGGTAATCTGGCGGTATTGGCTGGCTAACTGTTCTAGTGCGTTGGCTATGGCGTGTTCTTCGCTTTGTCCACAGCAGCGAATCTCATTTGCGCTTGACTCAACAGGGGAAGATAACTGACAAATATACTGATTATTCTCGTCAGCCTGCACATTAATCATAATTGTTCTGGTGATTGAAGTCATGCTGCTCTGCACTCCTGAATAGTATAAACTGCTCTAAATCATGATGCTGTCCTTTCCAAAATCCACGCTGTTTAAATACACCCTGGCTTTGAAAGCCTAATTTGCACAATAGCCTTTTTGAAGCGGTATTATTCACCATTACTTCGGCAGTTACAAATTGTAAACTACACTTCAAAAATCCAAACTGCAAAATTGCCTGCAAAGCTTCTATCATGATCCCCTGCTGCCAATAAACACTGTTGAGTTCATAACCTATTTCAGCAGATTGCGCTTGTTTATCCCATGTAAAGCCACACGAACCAATGACAACGTTGTCAAGCTGACGTGCAATTCCCCATCTTATTCCTTGCCCAGTTTCAAATCGTTTTGCCCGCCGCTCAATCAGGGCAATTGCCTCCTCAATTGAACTAAATGTATCCAGGTCATGAAATTAAGTGACTTTTGCATTGCTAAACACCGCTAAGACTCCACCAGCATCTAGGAGTGTTTCTTGACGCAATAGCAGTCGTTGTGTTCTTAAAGTTGGAAAATCATCCACAAGTTTTTTACTTTATGCAAAAATCAGTCACCCCATAACCGCCAAAGTATCGCTTCATCCCCAAGGAGTTCTTCCAGAAATACAGGTATATAACCTTCAAACTGGGCATAACCACATAATAACGCTCCTACAGCTATGAAAAAGTCGGTATGCTTCCGAAATCTCTTATTCGCATTAGTTGGAATTGCTTTTTTGTAACCATTATCTGGTAGAGAACGGCTTACCCAAAGTGCGTTATCTTTCCAAAAATAGGGCAGTATTTTACTGGTGAGTGTTGCAGACATGAGTAATTTTTCTCTCCTGCAAAGGGAATTTTTGAGCCTGAAACTGTATAGCTCTTATTTTAAGCAATTAAGATATTCTCGAAAACAAAAGCCCGATGTATTACTGGTACTATGCCTAAAATACCTGATTGCAATCGCTGCCTGTGATCTGCTCATGATCCCCACATAGTCTGTGTTGTTCATCCCGGAGGGATCGAGGGGGATTGCTGCCTAAATTTTCGAGAAGATCCAAACGCCCAGGTTGAGGAACTATGGCAGCCAGAGGGAGCAAGCTATTACAACGACGAGTTGATTTTACAGCCTCGCCCACGTTGGACACAACAGCAGCAGTTAGCATTACTCGATTGGCATCCTTTATTTACTGGCAGGTGTCCAAGATGTGGTGCTGAGTATGAACGCGATCGCACCTCAAGAGTACATTGGGATTACCCAAACTCAGAATGTGGTTGGATGGACGATACTATGTAGAGCGATCGCGAGTGAGCGGGGAGCTAGCCATTTAGATTATCCACTCGGTAGGTAACAGTAACTCATCGAGCACATTCACGGCTATAGATATGGCGTAGGTCATAGGGGAGCAAAACAAGAGACTTTGCATTACAATTTGTAGTATAGTAGTAGTATAAATAAAACTCTTATTCTGTCGTGACAAGCTTGTGCCAGCTTGGACTCTATTGCACTAAAAGGAAAGTGAGGATGAAAAAAGTAGCGGTATTTGGCAATACTGGAGGCGGTAAATCAACTCTGAGCAAAAAATTATCCCAAATTACTGGTTTGCCACTTCACGTCTTGGACAAGATTAAATATCAGGCTGGGGGCGCTGAAGTTCCACATGAAGACTACAAGCGTATCCATCAGCAAATTTTAGCTACCGAGCAATGGATTATTGATGGGTTTGGTTGCATGGAAACACTTTGGCCACGGCTTGACGAAGCGGATACTTTAGTTTTTGTCGATCTACCTCTGTATGTGCATTTTTGGTGGGTAACTAAACGATTTATCACAGGTTACTTTCAACCGCCATCAGGCTGGTCTGACAACAGTCCGATATTGAGGAGTTCGCTTACTAGCTACCGCGTACTTTGGTTATGTCACAAATATTTGATGCCAAAATATCGTGGGTATATCGAGCAGGCTCAAAACATCAAAAGTGTTTATCACATTCGCTCGACTAAACAAATTTCGCAATTCTTTGAATTAATTGAGCGCCAGACTAAGTTAAAAGCTGGTGCATAAATCTATGGAAATCCGATTTTTAACCTCCCAAGATATCGTCGTTTACCGTGAGTTGCGTCTGTTTGCATTGAGAGAGTCACCGACGGCTTTTGGTTCGAGTTATCAGCAGGAATCCTGTTTTTCTTTGACCGACTTTGCTGCCAGGCTTCGCCCTGACGATGATTCTGTTAACGGCATTTTCGGTGCTTTCGACGACACAGACAAACTTATTGGTATGCTTGACTTTTCACGCGAGAGCCGTCTGAAGCGTACTCATATTGGTTCTTTATGGAGTATGTATGTTTTGCCTGAGTCGCGCAGGTAAAGCGTTGGAGCTACACTTCTCGATAAAGCATTATCTCATGCTCGACAACTTGATGGACTACGACAGATCATCCTCACGGTTACTACAACCAATGTAGCAGCGACCTCTGTTTATAAGTCACGAGGTTTTGAGCGTTTTGGTTTAGAACATGATGCTTTATTTATTGATGGCACGTATTTTAATGAAGAGCATCTGGCATTACACTTTAATCATGATGTCTAACAAGCTCGTTGCATACAGACTATATATAAACTAGAAGGCGAAACATTGGCAGCCAAGGTGGGGCAGCCTGTTAAAGCAAGATTAAACTAAAGGTATAAGAATTGGTTTTTCCAGCAGATGACAGTTAATAATGGATTGATTTTGGCGCTGTTTATTCTGATTGCAACTCTGCTAGCTCTTGGCTATGGTTTTAGCGTGAAAGCTCAACGTTTACCCTTTACCGCAGAGATTGGGTTTAGCCAGAAGCAATGGCAATTTCTGCAATGGTGGGTCAAATTAGCTTTAGTTGCTGGAGTTTTGTTACCGATATGCTTGTTAGCTCCCAATTGGAGGCAACCATCTTCATTGGTATTTTAGGGAAGTTACCTGTTAATAGTCGTAGTGCAACTTACCAGCGAATATGTCTTTAGTCGCTCCCTTGTACCAAGTGTTGTTGTACCTATTGGTTTCTTCTACACAGCTTTTCGATTGTGGCAACTACTAGACGGATTTACGCAATTAACATTTTCCGATTTGACATTAGTGGGTTTTGGCGTTTTTGTGTTGTTTTGGGTTGCTAACTTAATCATGTTAATGATGATGGCCATTCCAACAATCTTTGTTGGTTCGGATTCAATTTCACAATGCTGACACTCACGCAGCAAGTAAATGAAGGCTCTTAAATAAATACGATATGGCTGTAAGTTTATCGCCAGAGCAAGTGAGATTAGTTCCGCTCTATTGGGAAAAGTGGCAAAGTATAACACGCTCAACCCAGTCACTTGATCGGCATAAAAGCAACTGATGCGGTGATTGCGCTCTATCAATTGGCTGCTGTCAATCAGCCAGAAATTATTTTTGTAGCAAATCCTCTGCATTACTATGCTCAAGCTTACCTCAGAAGCGAAATAACATCTATTCAACAAGATCGCTCTTTAGAGCAACATTTAAAAAGTAATCCTGAAAATGTGTTCCTTCGCGATCCCCAACAAAATATAGCTTGCATTTTGGCTGCACAATTAAAATTCCCAATAGAACACCTATTCATTAAAAAAACAAAAGTTGCATTTCAAAAAATCAAACAAGGAAAAAGTCGAACTCAAGCATTTTTAGAAGCAGATGAAGAAATTTTTACAGCCGAGGATAAAAAACAAATTGAGTTACTCCAACTTATTGACGAACAGTTTAATCGACATTACGGCACTCAAGTCAGAAATCACCTGTTTGTACCTGTAGAGAATTCTTGGATTGGAGATATTTATCGTCTACTCTATGAACATATTGACTTAACGCTAGAACTGAAAGTCATGATAGCTGACCACGGGCCAAGAGATTTCAATGGGATCAATGTTGGTTGTCTTGATTCCAGCCTTTTAGCATTTGCCTGCGCTCGATTTGATTATTGTATTTCTGTCATGGATTTTCCTGTAGCGGATTCTAGATGGCAAATTTTACAGTCTTTACTTACTGAGTGTGGTTCGATGTTGTTTCCTTATGAGAATTTCTGTATTGTTTGCGATCGCCTTTTCGCTCCATGAAGATACCATCCTCCGCAAAAACTCAATACGCTCGTCCTCTACTGCCCACCAATAGCCATCACGCGACCCCAACAGTTTCACGTTCATGAACTGAC
>NZ_JCACKA010000152.1:0-11000 GCF_059505145.1 Mojavia sp. | reverse complement strand
ATGTTAGCGTAAGATGCTCGCTAACTACTCTCCCACACCTTTTTTCGTTCACCCGGACAGAATTCTTTAGCGAGTGCTGAGATTTGTGAACTAAATCACAAACAAATAAACAAGAGAGTTTACCTTTGAAATAGCGACTTGAGTCGTCAGTAAATGTTTGAATACAAGATGTTACAGCAAGAACTTCAAAGGAGATTTATTCACCCCATCAATTAAAAGTTCTCGCTCACGAAATGGAGCGTTGGAAAACGTGGAAAGCCATAAACAAAAAATCCTGGTGGTAGACGACGAAGCAAGCATTCGCCGGATTTTGGAGACGCGCCTTTCAATGATTGGTTACGATGTGGTCACCTCTTGTGATGGTGAAGAAGCATTAGTAGTGTTTCGTTCTTCTTCGCCTGACTTAATAGTTTTGGATGTGATGATGCCAAAACTGGATGGCTACGGTGTGTGCCAAGAATTACGTAAAGTATCGGATGTGCCAATTATCATGCTTACAGCCTTGGCAGATGTAGCAGACCGAATCACGGGGCTGGAATTAGGTGCTGATGATTATATATCGAAACCTTTCTCTCCCAAGGAACTAGAGGCGCGAATACGCTGTATATTGCGGCGACGGGCAAGCTCTTCAACTGCTGCGGGTATTTCTAGTTCAGGAGTAATTGAAGTAGACAATCTCAAAATTTACACAAACAGGCGACAAATCTACAAAGGTGATGAGCGGATACGATTAACAGGTGTAGAGTATAGCTTGCTAGAGTTACTGGTGAGTCACTCTGGGAAATTTTTTACCCGTGATGAAATTTTGCAGCAAGTATGGGGTTATACTAAGGAACAACACGTAGATACTCGTGTGGTCGATGTTCATATCTCACGTTTGCGCTCGAAACTGGAAGATGATCCCGACAATCCAGAATATATCCTGACAGCTAGAGGAAGTGGCTATCTTTTTCAAAGGATTATAGAACCAGAGCATTAGCGATGAAACAAATATTTATCGCATTGGTTTGAATTGGTTGAGCAATGCAAGATAAATATCATGCAATAGCAATTTATGCTGCTGTATGAAATCATAAACTGCCATCAGCAGCACGAAAAATGCGTAAAGTAAATCGATAGAACGATTGAGGTAACTCTCGTCAGTTTGATGGATGTCCGAAAATGTTTAAACGAGTGAGATTGTTAGTTTGAAAGCTTTAATTGAAAAGTTGTAGAGCATGTATGACACAAATGCCAATCGTTCGCCAGATACTATCAGAGCCGGATGCCGGATTGTTACCATATCTGAGTCAGCAACTGCAAACGCATAGGTTTTCTCACTTTAAAGCCCAGTTTGGTTTTCATGTAGACGAGTATTGTACTCAAGTTATCTCGAATGATGATTTAGTAGAAATACAAACAACACTTTTATTGACTCTCAACTTCTCGATTGTTGTAGATAGTCAAACGCCTTCGGATGAAGTGACGCTACACGCTCTTGAGTTTCAAGAATTGCTTGATGCACAAATTATCCTTTGGAGCCAAGAAAACTCACAATTGCTCGAACCAATTTCCGAAATCAAAGGCACACTCAGCCAGTTGTCAGAAATACCGTACCACGGTGGCTATCTTCCAGGTTTTGAAATTAGAAGCCAGTTCAGGCTAACTTACAGTGCTGGCGCTGTACAACCCCTTCAGGCAGATGATCAACGCTCCAAAGCGTTGTATAGTCCAGGCTCACGCACTCCCGTTAGCGGACAGTACGAACTAATCAATCCTGATGGAGAAAGTACAGGGCTAGAGGTAACATCAACCGAAGGACATCCGTTTCCACCAACGCGGGAAACGGATCAATCATATAAATTAGTTGATGCCACAAAGCATAAAGCGTAATAACGGGACTTAGCTTTTGAGTTAAGTCCGAACGAAGTTGCGGTTTTTGGGAAATCGCACCATAACCGCGCTCGCCGCCGTGACCAAAGACGCTTCAGTGCATTACCTCCTGAAAAACTCATCAATACAACTAAAATTACATTGTGGTCAATCTGGGGCAAGCTTAAAGGTTGAGAGCTAGATCTAAGCTGATGAGGCAGTACGTTGTTTTATTGCTGCAACATCTTCAAGAGAATCTCAGGGCTGTCCATTTTATCCATCACCACCTCAATGAAAGCAAGTTGGTCATGGTTTTGTTCGGCTTTTTGCAATGCTGTCTCTAACTGGGATTCGGTACTAACTTTCATTCCCCAGCCATTGCCTGCGAAAACTTCAACCAATTGATGATAATTCCAAGGTTGAATGTCGTTATAGGGCATTCGTTCACCATGAATATCACGCTCTATAGTATATCCATCATTGTTGATTAGAAAAATAATAGGTTTGAGATGGTAACGTAAGATGGTTGAAAGTTCTTGTGCAGTCATTTGGAAAGACCCATCACCAACCAGTAGGATAGAACGACGTTGGCTATTGGCGATCGCACAACCAAGTAATGCGCCAACAGAATAACCAATTGAACCCCAAAGTACTTGCCCAATAAAGGTAGCTCCTTTTGGTAAAGGAACGATGGCAGCACCGAACAAACAAGTTCCAGTCTCGGCAACGATAATGTCATCTTCTTGGAGAAAATGAGCAAATCGATGCCAAAAACGCCGTTGTGTAATTGGTGCTGAAGAGTCGGCAGCGAAAGGAGTTGTAAAACCAGCATTTAAATTTGCTGTTGCTGAGAAGAAGTTAAGCGTTTGAGCATCGCGGTGTTGCAAACGTTGGCACAAACCAGAAAGCACATCTGCCATAGCTACATTGTTGTATAAAGCACTTTTAACTTTGACATACTGCCCATGCACTTCAATAGTTCGCTCAGGATCAAGTTTGGCAGAAAACTTGCCTGTGTTAAAATCAGTCATCAAAACACCGATACTCAAAACACAATCTGACTGTTCAATACGTTTTTTGACATACTCCTCACTGGCAGCACCATTATATATGCCGATGAATTGGGGGTGCGTTTCTTCCAGCAGCCCTTTTCCCATGTTCATTGTGGCATAAGGGTATCCAGTAGCTGTGAGCAGTTCTCGCAATTGTTCATGCAAATGATAACGAGCCACCCCAATATCAGCAAGAATCACGGGTTGAGTGGCTTTTTCTAGCATCGCTACACAAACATCAATTGTTTGGGCTAGAGCAGCGCGATCGCTCTCAAATACAGGAGGTATGAAGGAATCAGACGGGACAGCCACTTCATGTTTAGCAACATCCATAGGTATGGAAATGTAAACAGGTAACTTCTTGAGAAGACAGATACCTAAAACTCTATCAATTTCGGTTGTTGCATTTTCTGTAGTTAAATATGCTTGAGTCACCGTTACTTTTTCATACATTCGGGCAAACATTGAGAAATCACCAGTACCAAGCGTATGATGAACGAGTGAGCCGGATGATTGAATTTTAGTAGCAACAGAGCCAGTAATGGCTACAACAGGAACGTGTTCAGCGTAAGCACCAGCAACACCATTAATAGCACTGAGTTCACCAACACCAAATGTAGTTACTAATGCCCCAACACCATTAATCCGACCATAGCCATCGGCAGCATAGGATGCGTTGAGTTCGTTGCAAGTGGAAATTAACTCAATGCCATCGTGGTTAACAATAGCGTCGAGGAACTCCATATTGTAGTCTCCAGCGACACCGAAGATATGCTTGATGCCAATCTGCGCCAGACGATGTAGTAAATAGCTGCCAACAGTAAAAGTTGCCATGATCTGAGCCTGGATTTACCTTTTTAGGGTAGAAAATATTTAGCCGAAATGCGTATCTCTTGAGTAGGAATAAAAGCTAATAGTATCTGAGGGGAAAGCAGATTAATTTAGTCCTCTTTTATTACTCTTGCGAGGAAATAATCTAAAATCGTTCCAATATAAGATATTTTAAAAAATATTGATTTTCGCCAATATATTCAAAGGAAATGCTCAAATTTATGCTGGATCTCCAGGTTTAAAACTAAAATTTATTTTTGATAAAATGATTAAAGATGGTTAGCTCGAGCGCTTGTTACCTATAACTAGTAGCTAAACGAATTAGTAAATTTACAGAATTAATTTCACCATTTAGGCATTGTTGTTTTTATACATGACAATGGCGAAGATTGGGGTTTAGGCTTTTTTGTAATTCTTATCATTAGCTAGATTTTTCCTCATATATTCCACAGGCTTTCCACAGGTGTTTTCTCTGTTTTCCACAGTTGCTCTACAAGTTAACGCTGCTTTTGTTGGCTAATTGGGGATTTTACTAGACAGTGCTAATCAGTCTTAGGTACTGAGTTTTTATGAAGTAGCGTAACTAAAATGTAGCTCTAACCCTGATGATGTCGTAAATATTTATTCTTTCTATAGTTAGCTTTAACAGTTCGCAATATTGACAAATCTGCCCTGTTTGAGCGCACAATGATTCGATAGCCTTTCGTAATCTGTCCAATCAGTGACATCAGTTGTATAAAAATACTCAGGTATTATTCCCAATTGGCAGACGAAAGATGGTGTAAGACAGCCCAAAGCTTCTTCACCACAATTTCTTCATCCTTATTAACTTACTCCGGGAGCAGCTCTGGGTTTATGAACGCAACAGTTAAGATTCTGGCAGGCTTACCTGACACACTCCATGATTCCCTAAACAACTACCTAGAAAAGCATCCTGATTGGGATGAAAAACGAATGTTGACCGCAGCAATCTCACTTTTCCTACTGCAAAATACAAATGGCAACGCGGCAGTTGCCCAAGTTTATTTAGAAACTTTGTTTGATCGCGGCTAAATCAAATAAGGGTGCGCTCAATCACCAGAACAGACATCACAAATCATATTTGTGTTTGTGTTTGTGTTTGTGAACTGAGCGCTTCACCCAAAAACTCCTACAAGACCACTTCGCTTTAATAAACTCAAGCGCGATCAGTATTAGCGGACAATAGCTTTTTTCTATTTAGGGAGATGATTCAATCAGCAAATTCAATCATTTAACAAACTCATCAATGCTTGAAATTCTGGGTCAATTGATTTTGATAGCTGCTGTTTTAACTCCAAAAGCTGATTTTCTAATGCTTCAGCTACATAAGGCATACTATTGGACTTTGCTAATTTGATTTGATTAGACTTAATTCTGAGACTTCTAAGCGTTTGATCGACAGCATCAATTGAATCACAATCTTGAAAAACCATCTTTTTATATCTATGGAAATTTCTGGTTAAAGTTAATTTAGTGCTGGTTTATTAACGGTGTAATTAAAAATTTCAAGTAAGGATTCAGGTCTAATATTGCGGAAGTAAAGAAGGGCGAGATTGAGAATTAATAGAGGCAGCCAGTAGAGATTGTGCAAAAAAATCAATTACAGACCTAGCTTGACGACGACAAGTCTGCACCACCGTCAACAAATTAGCAGTGTGTTGAAACCGCTCCATCGAACGGGAACCACCACTAACTTTACGTTTTGTCACAGCCAAACGGAGTGAGCGTTCGGCTTGATTGTTATCAGGAGGAACTTCAGGGTTGTCAAGAAAATACCACCATTGGGAAGCTTTATCGCGCAAAGAACGTAAAAGGTTTCCTGCTGTAGCTCCCGCCTTGTCAATCCACTGAGTAAGGGTTTGTTGCAATTTAAATTTGAATTGAGTAACCCAATCGTTGTAACTGCTGGAGTCAAGAGTTTCAAACCATTGAGCATAATTGCTAAAGGCTTCATCAATTAAATTAACAAAGGCTTCACCAATAGCTTGGTTGTGAAGACCTGGAAGCTGAATTAATTTTTTGAAGTGACGTCGTAGATGCGCTAAACATTTCTGCTGGGCTACAGCTTGATAGCCATTGTAAACGCTAAAATCGTCGCTGCTGAGTACCCCTGTATATTTAGCCCCTAAAATTGCTTCTAGTTCGGCTCTGGAACGAGTATCAGCCGCAGTAAACAGGCAGAATTCAAAATTGGCAACTACCCACAACCATTCTTTGATACCTTTAACTGACCAAGGCGTTTCATCCACATGAACATTCGGTTGTGTCTGTTTTACCCAACTACTTAACTCAATAATGCTCGGTTCAATTGCTTGAGTTATTCGTTCATTGGTTGCTACTATTGTTCCTAAGCCAATTTCAACTTGCCCTAATTCCCACAACATTTCTTGCTGTTTTTCATAAGGCATGTGTGCATAATTGTTTACCCATCCTAAAAACGCCTGTAATCTAACTCCTAAATCTTGCCCTGGAACGATATCTGGCGACCATGAGGCTGTTTGTATATTTCCACAGCATTCACACATACAGGTATGGCGTTGATACTCCACTATTTCAATGGGACGTTCCACTAATTGCGCTACAGACTGTTTTTCTACCTTCACTGCCACTGTTGCAAATGCTTTTTGACCACAAAAGACACAATCAGTCGGTCGTAAAATTTCATAACGATCTACTCTGCCAAAACCCTTACGGGTTTTTCCAGTATGTCCTGGCTGCCCACCTGGTTTTCTTTTGGGCTGGTTCGGTTCTTCTTCCAAGGGTGCTTTTTTGTTTTCACTCTTTTTGAGAATGTCCCCAGATGGTGGTTTCGATGAAGTCTTGCTGTCCAAATCTCTGCTGACTTTTAACCGTTCTACTTCAAGGTGTAGTTCGTAGATTATTTTCTGTAACTCACGTATCACCTTGTTCTGCTCAATAATCATCTCTACCAGTTGTTCTTTCGATAACTGGTTCAAGCTTTCTCGGTCTAATTCTTGAGGCAGGTTCTGGTTCATATCTGTGATACTCCCCCTCAACTGTTCCCTTTGTCAATACTCTGCCACCTGAATCCTTACCAAAATATGTTTAACTGCGGGGCTGAAGAAGAATACGATAATCTAGTTTATTTTGAGTATGGTGTATTAAGACGAAGATCAGGTGAAAATTTATGAATCATCAACAGCAAAATCATAATTCTGAGGTGAACGAGCCAGTAACAACTCAAGAAGCTATAGATCTACTTTTTGGTGAAGGATGGCTTGATGAAGCTGTTCGTATCGAAGATGAAGCAAATTGCACTATTGGTGCTGGTTTGGATTGGGGTAATGCACTACCATCTTTAATGCTTAACCTTCCTTTATTTGGTCGCTTATCAACGTTGCGTGTATCACTTAACCGTGAAATCAGGCAAATAATTGAAACATGGGATTTAGGTGTAGGTACAACTTCTGCAATAGAGACTGCGAGGAAACGCATTAAAGAGCGATTGCTATCTCCTGCGCCTGAGCTATTACCTTACTTAGAAGCCACACTGCTACAAGATGATTTATACGGTGAAGAGTTTATATCTAACCGCGAAGCTCTCAAATCGCTACTTACAGTAATTCTTACTGATTTTGATAGAGCAGAAATTGCAGAGACGGCAGCTAATTCAATACGCGCACAAGTTATGTCACAGGTGAATTTTTCCGCAAAAATTTCTGCTTAAATGCTCAATATAAAAACAACGATATTGCATCAAATAGTGCGCGAACCTTTTGAGCTAGAATTTTTTTTACCAGGAATTTACCGCTATTTCTTCAACAGCCTTTTAAAAGTTAATTTAAACCAAAAAACTTACTTGAAACAAACAAGTAGCCTTATTTTTTACCTTTGCAATCCTGCTGTTTGTTTTTTGGTTTCTAAAACCTCATCTAGTTTAGAATTCGCACTCTCGAAATCCTGCAAGATTTCTGGAGTGACTCTATTAATCTCCACTCCTCCAGATTGCACACTTAAAATTACATCGCCGTTTTTGTGTGCAACTGCCAAATCTTTGCGCTCAGGATGGAAGGAGACATCGTAAATCTTCCCCTGGACACGAGTAGTACCATCCGGCTCTGGTTGCCCCCAAACTGAAATGATTTTCTGAGAAATTTGGGCGAGTCTGTTAACTGTATCTTTCTCCATTGCTTCGATTGCTTGGGGTGATAATTGCCCTGTTGCCTTGAAAGACTTAGCGATTTGGGCGAGCCGTTGCTTGTAGGCTTCTGGTTTTCCCAATTTATCTGCTGTACGCCACCAGGCGCGTAAGTTTTCAATAGTTATCGGTTGATTCTCTTGGGTAGGTGCGGCTTTTAGTTCATTTGTACTGATTTGTGGTTGTGATGGCGTAGACTGTGGAGTTCGGGATAATGCCACTGTATTAGCCACAGCCGGACATGATGGCGTACTAACGACTGGCTGTGGCGGTTTGAGATACTTTGGACGCTCAGGTAGCGATTGCGCGGAGCGCAGTGCCAAAGGCAATCGCACTTTCTCCTGGTACTCAGTTGGAGATTCAATCACCTGACCAAACTTAAGAGTCATCAAACCAAATACTGGTTCAGGGATGGATGAGTTAGCCAAGTTAAAAACCGCTAGCCCCTTCTTAGTTTCTAGCGGCACATCTTCCCTTGGCACTTGGGCAATCGCAATGTTTTTGTCGGTAAGCCACTTGGTGACTGCTTCAACTTTGTGATTATCTACAACCAGTTGAGTTAGCCCCAACATTCTATCTTCTGGAGTAGCGAACAATATGGTGGGTCGCTCTTTGATTTTTTGAAGAATTGGCGCGGTTTTTTCTATCGCTTCTTGTTGCTCTTGATTGACTATCTGTTGACCGAAAGCCTGAGTTTCCTTCGTCCAATTTTGGGGATACTCAACTGTATTGGGGTCAATCTTGACCATCATTGTTGTTGAGATATTACTTTGCAATGTGGCTGCTACTGGGGTTAGTCTCCCAAAATTCAGAATTCCCAATTGTTTGAGAGTTTCTTTATCCTTTTTAAAATGTAATACCCCTAGCGGTTCCCCATCGAAAAACACTGCATCTCTTGTTTTTAATGGTGGCACTTCTAAAGTGACTTTTCTATATTCATTGTCGCTAAAAATTTTACCTTGATAATCATAAGAGTTAATCTTATCAATCTTAAGTAAATTTCCATTGAGCGACTCAGCAATTAAAAACGCATAATTTTGGCTGTCGGAAATAGTTGTTAGTTTTAAGTTGAGGGGATTGCCATCTTTGATATAATTAAATGCTTCAAGCTGTTTAACAGAATCAGCATCTAATTCTCCCAACACTTGCTCATTTAACTTCATTTTTACTGTTTCATTTGGTACTGGTACTGTCCCAATTTCCAACATCACCTCTTGAGAGTGGAAAACCTTGTCAGCATGAGCAAATTTCTTGATTTCTCTGATAGTAAACTCTCTTGGATCATTATCATTACCAGGAATAGAAATTGTGGCAGAGGCTGTGTAAGTTTCCCCTGGTAACACATTAGCTTGCGCCTTTGTACCGATGGGTAATTGCCCGGTTCTTGGCTCCAGTGGTGCAAATTCTTTGTATTCACCATCCCCATCTTGCACAAATACCAATCTCAAAGCGTGGCGTTCATGGCCCTTTGGGTGGTGCGATGCTCTAATTTCAATTGGGTATTTCTCATCCTGATTCCAAGTTTTATCCTTAAAACTGTTTGCCTCATTACCCAGAGTCCCGACTCTTAGTTCGGTAAATTGCAGATGATTTAGCCGGGAGATGATTTCATCACTGAACGCCGCGAACACAAGGTTTGGGGTCTTTTTTTGAATAAGGGATTGATTTTGAGATTCCCTATCTTCCAATTCATCCTGTCTCGCCGCCCCTACACTCCACGCCGCTGCCGCTGCTGATAATCGCTCATGTTCTGGTATACCCGCTCGAAATGCTTGGGCAAACTGATAAGCTTGCTGGAACATTAACTTAGTCTGCCCTCGGCTTAGTTCGGGTTTGAATTCAACAAGTGAGGCTTTGCTTGCCTGAGTCCCTGGCTTGAGTCCATATTCTGACACCGATTGAGGACTCACTGTACCCAACTTACGGTATTGCGGCTGGCCATCATCCCCAATTTCATTATTTATTTGGGCGAGTGCCACTAGTTTTGAGGAACGCTTGTCCGTTTCTAGTTTCAGATTAATGGTCTGTGCTTTCCAGATTAAGGGATGATCGTAGCGAGTCAGGTTTGTGATTTCCAATTTTGACCCTTGCTGCGTTTGGATGATGGCACTAGGGCCTCGTTCACTCTCCCTCCGCCTTTCCATTGCGACTGCGGCATTGAACAAACGGTCGAACTCATACTTGGCAGCGATTGCGCTAAATCTCTGCTGCGGGGTGAATTCAACACCGTTGAATAAATCGTGGAACTGAACTATGGGGCGTGATTCTAGTTGTGAAGAGTGAAAATATTTGTTGGTTTGATTAATAATTAGTTCTACTGGTGAGTAACCGCTTGTTGTAATGCCACTATTTAAATAAGCTGTGGAGGATTTTTTATCTTTAATATAATTAACATCTCGGTACAAATAGCGATTATTTTCTCTAATTAAACCCATATCTGGCTTTTTAGAACTTTTAAATAAATCTACCCCTATTTGGTTTTGATAACAACCCTCCTCAATCATTTTCCTATACAAGGAGCGATTTCTCTCCATCGCCTGCTCAATAATTCCGGGGGTTCTAGTAGCGTTAGCTAAAGCTACAAATTCTTGTATATATGGCTTGTATTCTTCTCTAATTAGTGATGGGCTAATCAAGTAATTCTCAGCTTCTAATAATTTTTGATAATGATGTGATACTTTGTTTAGATATTCAGATTTTTGCTCAGGGGTTCCGTAACTTTTTAGAATTTCAATTTCAGATTCTAATGCCTCCAATGCGGTTACTTGATTGTTAATGACTCCCACACTGATACTATCGCTCATGTGAATGGCGATTTCTTCAAATGGTGGTTGCTTACCATCTATATAAAATGATTGTTTCTTTTCTTTGACAGTAGGAGCGTAAGCATTTTCTCTCTGGTTCCTATACTCAGCTTCTGCTGTAAAGTTAGGATACTTACTTGCGAGTGCTACACCAATACAGTCGCCGTCAAAATCTCGCCCCTGGCGTTGAGATTCGGTTTCGAGGGGTGCTACTTCGCCCTGTTGAAGTGGGAGCATCCAGTTTTGGAAGATTTACCATTTCTGAGAAAATGTAGAAGGAAA
>NZ_JCACKA010000151.1:0-11758 GCF_059505145.1 Mojavia sp. | reverse complement strand
ATCTATTGGTTTCTTTCATCCATTGCGGACATAGCCTCGTCCGTCAACCGCTTTTATCACTTTGGGAGAAGCCAATCACTGAAAGCCCTTGGGAGCTTTAATTTCCAGATTTGAGCTATAAATTTGATTTACTGTTAGAAAATAAAGGCTCAAAGCTTGGCTCAATAAAAGTTTCAGAACCTTGCTTCGATTATTATTTTCCGAGAGTGACAAAACAGGGTTAAGCCCTTCGGGTATCTCTTTCAAAGACGCTGCGCGATTTTGTGAGATGGCAAGGCTGGGGAAGCTTTGGACAATAAATGCCGAATTAAAATGCGTGTATTTGTTATCCAGTAATGGTTTTAGGCATTTAGCTACCAATTAAAATTATTTTCTTTTCTCCTTGCTCTCCCCCAGCTCATTTCACGACGATCTCACTATGAGCGCGTTGCTCCCCTGTCGAATCGGAATCTCAATTACAAACTCGGCTGACCGACCGGGTATGGAATGGCACCACAATGAACCACCATGCTTCTCAGCGATAATTTGGTAGCTGATCGACATTCCCAATCCTGTGCCTTTGCCAACTGGTTTAGTCGTAAAGAATGGGTTAAATAATTGGTTTTGAGCGGATTCTGGAATACCCAAACCGTTATCCACAATCCGAATTTGAACTTTGTCTGAACCTACTAACTGTGTACAAATCCGAATTTGACTAGGCTGTTGCTCAATTTCCTCAAATGTACGCCGTTGGTCTCGTTCTTCGAGGGCATCGATAGCATTAGTAATAATGTTCATAAACACTTGGTTGAGTTGACCAACGTAGCACTCAACCAACGGCAGGTTGCCATAGCCCTTAATTACTTCAATTTCAGGATGGTCATGCTTGGCTTTGAGCCGATTTTGTAATATCATCAGTGTACTATCAATGCCCTCATGGATATTGACCGATTTCATTTCGGCTTCGTCCATACGGGAGAAGTTCCGTAAAGAAAGCACAATGTTTTTAATCCGGTCTGCCCCAACTTCCATTGAACAGAGCAACTTGGGCAAATCTTCTACCAGGAAATCTAGATCGATCTCCTCGCTTTTGTCCTGGATCTCTGGCGCTGGGTTGGGATAATGCTGTTGATACAACCGCAGCAGTTCAAGCAGGTCTTGAATGTACTCATTGGCAGGCTTAAAATTGGCATAGATGAAGTTGACTGGGTTATTAATTTCATGGGCAACACCAGCAACTAACTGCCCCAAACTAGACATTTTCTCTTGCTGCACTAGCTGAATCTGCGTTTGCTTCAGCTTAAGTAAGGTAGTTTCCAGATCAGCTGCTTTCTGCCGCAACTCGGCTTCTGACTCTCGCAAAGCAACTTCTGCTTTTTTACGAGTACTGATATCACGAGCAATCTTAGAGACACCAATGATTTTACCTGTTGTGTCTTTAATTGGAGAAATCGTCAGGGAAATATCAATCAGCGTCCTATCCTTGCGTTGACGCACAGTCTCAAAGTGTTCAATCTGTTCTCCTCGCCTCAATTTCTCTAAAATTTTAACTTCCTCATTGATGCGATCAGGAGGAATAAGCATTGCCACAGGTTGACCAGTCGCTTCTTGTGCTTGATAGCCAAACAGTTTTTCTGCTCCAGCATTCCAACTCAAAATCACTCCATCTAAGGTTTTGCTGATAATGGCATCTTCAGAGGACTCCACAATTGCGGCCAAGCAGAATGAAGCAACTCCTGCTTTTTTACGTTCAGTAATATCACGACAGACAACAACTCCTCCTTTCAACGCTCCATTAGCATCTCTTAACGGACTGCCACAGACCAATGCCCATAGGCCTGATGGTACTTTGGCATGACGTACAAAAATTTCCAGATTGTCTACTTTTTCACCTTTAATCGCCCGTGCTAGTGGCACATCATTGCCTGCAATCGGTGTTACTTTGTCCGATAAAAAAAGTCCATATTGTTCTGACCACTGTTCACTATTTGTATCGGTGATACCGCTGCCAAACATTCGTTCGGCTGCTGGGTTAAACAATAAAAACTTCTCTTGTTCATCAGCCACAACCACTGCATCACTCATCCTATCAAGGATCATCCGTAAAATATTGCTTTGTTGTTGCAGTGATTGCTCAACAAGTTTGTACTTATTAACATCGTGAAGAATACCTTGAAAACCAATAACACATTCTTTGGCATCCTTAATAGGTGAAATATTCGTTTGAAACCAAGAAAAACTATTATCCTTGAGCTTGCATCTAAATTCTAGCCCTGATTTGTGATTACCAGTTTGCAGAATATCCTTGAGAAAGCCATGACAGATAGGTAAATCATTAGGATGAATTATTTGGTAAAATGATTGTCCTATTAGCTCCGAAGTTTTATAACCAAAAATTTCAGTAAATTTAGGAGATAAATAGGTAATAGTGCCTTCGGTGGAAAAGGAGTAAATAATATCATTAGCATTTTCTACAAGATGCTGAAACGAATAATTACAGCTTGATTCATTCCACTCGAAGTTTTTCATATTAATTTATTTACTCAACTGATCAATAGCTAAATAGGAAACATACATTAATTTATAATAATTTGCGTTTGGTAGATACTATTTGATTCCTACACTTGATAAGTGTAAGTATTAATTAAAATTAATAAAACAGTAATATTACTGTTTTTCATATAAAGAATTATCTCTTAAGAGTCTGTTATCAAGTGTAGCTTGATATCTCTGAGTCAAATGGCACGCTTGAAAAGCTCTTTAGGCTGGGTCAGCTGGGGGGAGAGAATGGTAATTTTAGTAACTATTGCTACCGCAAATACTTCAGTACACTTATGTATTTGTCTTCCCCAGCACCCTCTGCTGCCCCCGCTCAAGAACAGCTTGCCTCAAAAAATAACGCACACTCTTGGTGCCATTTCCTTAGCCCCAAGGGGAGATGGCATTGATGAACAAACCAGTTGAATTGTTATACCACTCTGAGCGCGATTGCATCTTTTACAAAAGCGCGATCGCCTTGCCAACCCAACAATTCATTCCATCCATTGCACCTTGCGGGGCAATCGCAATCAATTTATCAAAACTAATCTTTTAGAATTAACTTCACTAACTCTTGTAATATTTATCTACCATGCCTATCTACGGCCCAGATGTAATTAATTTTGAAGGGGTGAATGGCGATCGCTACTGGTTTTACGAGCCTTTTGCTTATACTGGGATAGCTGATATTGATGAGCGATTAAGTGGCTTTCCTGTTGCTGTGTTTTTACCACAGAATCGACCTGTAGAGCATACGCCTCTGGTAATTGGTTTACAAGGGATGTGTGCCCCTTATGGCTGGAACGCCTTCATTGTGCCAACTTTGACACAGATGGGGATAGCTGTAGCTTTATTCGATACACCTTTGTCCGGTGAGCGTAGCCTAGTACGTAGTTTCACCGCTGTAGTAGAAAATGAGATTAAACCATTGATTGAGCGGGATGTCTGCTTTGACACTAAGCTACTGCTGCATATCTTTCAACAGATTGCAGTTGACATTGCTAGAATACGTAACTTCTGCTGTGAACGCTACGGCATCAGTGATAGTCGTTTGGCTTTGTTTGGAGTCAGTATGGGAGTTTTACAAGCAGCCTATGCCTTTAATGCTAATGGTCTTGGAGAGCGACTGCTGGGAACAATTGGTCATGCTAATCTTCAATCTTTTGCTCAAAGTTGGGGACACTGGTTTTTACCAGAATTAGCAGCTTCACCCTTTGGTGGACTAGCAGAAGTAATTTTGCAGCGAGTCAAACCAGAAATCAAACCTTTAGTTAAGATCTTACAGTTAGCCAATAATCTCAAATACCCTGACGAACATAGTAATGCCTGCAACCCAATGACTTATATTGAGCGGGTTCAGCCGACACGTCGAGTTCGCTTTCTGGTTGGTGCTAACGACGGGCTTGTCAGCAAACAAGATGCTATTGAATGTGCCAAGTGTTTTGGTGATGGTGCTTGTTATGTAGTTCCTGGCATGGGACATGGCACTCATAAATGGGGAGCTTCTTTCGTTGACCATGTGCGCTATTTTTTAGTAACACAGTTAGCTGATTGGCGAAATTAAAAAGTCTGAATTGATTGAAATTTACTCTGCTCAACTACTTCAAGCTTAATTAGATAAATGCCAGAAACTTTTCTAATCGCGTTCTTAAGTAAGTTATTAAATATACAATTACATGAGCAAATATTTATAACTTTATTTTGTGTCAAGTAGATGAATTTTTGTAATAATTTGAAACTTACGCGAAAAATTTAATTATTGAATTGATAACACAATAGAAATAAAAACTCAGATGAGCAGTGTGAATTTTTCTAGCTGTTTACCTCAACTTGGGAACTCATTTAAATCTCAAAAAATAATAAGTTTTGAATTCATCAAGTAGGAGGAATTTTATGGCAAGGTACTTCTACAGTAGTATGGGTAACAACGAAGAAAAATCTAAGGCTTTTTTGGGCGGGCGAGGTGATCATCTGACTGGTTGTACTCGGTGGTCATCTCAAGGGATGACAGTCGTAAAAATGGAATCGCTTTGGCTCATCTTCTAAAACATTTTCTCAAGTTTTACAAAACATTACATATAAGGATGAATTCGTATGAGTAAACTGATAGTTCCTCCCAATATCATCGGTACAGATAAGGCAGATCTAGTTCAAGGTACCGACAAGAATTTCCCTTATCAAATCGACATTGAAATTATCGGTATTCAAGTTTTAACCAATGGCATCATCGATACCCGTTCGGGAGACGACACTATCAATGGTGAAGCTCAGGGTTTTCCTTCAAAGGGAACTGGTATTTCTAATAGCGGCACCGTAAAGACTGGTTTGGGAAATGATACGATCACAGGCACTGGTAGTGGTGGTTCTTCAAGCGGAACTGGTATTTCTAATAGCGGTACGATAGAGACTGGTTTGGGAAACGACACTATCTTTGGTAAGGGACAGGGTGGTTCTTCAAGCGGAACTGGTATTGACAATAGTGGCACCATAAAGACTGGTTTGGGAAATGATACGATCACAGGCACTGGTAGGGGCAGCGGTATCGGTCGGTACACCGCGCCAGGAACCGGCATCTTCAACAGTACAACAGGCATCATCAGTACTGGAGGAGGAAATGATACGATCACAGGTACAGGTGAGGGCGGTACCAGTAACGATGACGGTAAGGGTATAGGTATCTCAAATCAAGGCAAGATTAGTGCAGATACAGGCAACGACAAGATCACAGGCATCGGCAGAGGGACGGGTTACGGGGGAGATGGCATTGGAATCTTAAGCAGTGGTAGTATCAGTGGCGGTACGGGGAATGATTCACTCACTGGCACTGGTACTGGTAGTAGGCACATCTTTGGTGGTACAGGCGGAGATGGAATCGGCATCTCTAATACAGGCAAGATTGATGGAGATACAGGGAAAGACTCTATTGTCGGGACTGGAACAGGTGCTCAAGTGGGTTTTGTCTACCCTGATCGTACTAGCGTTGGTGGCAAAGGAATCGGCATTTCCAACACGGGCAGTATCAGTGGTGGAACGGAAGATGATTCAATTACTGGTGTTGGTACAGGAGGCAAAGGAACCCAGGACATTGGGTTCGACCAGGGCAATTTTGTAGGCCCTGGTGGTGATGGTATAGGTATTGCTAACACCTCCGACCTGGGTGCTGGCAATGGAAACGATGTCCTGACGGGCATTGGTATTGGTGGAATAGGTAAGCCTGGCTCAAACGGGCGTGGAGTCGGCATTTCTAATACAGGTACAGGTCGCATCAATGCAGGTAACGGCAATGACCAAATTCTTGGCTACGGTACTACTGTAGGAATCGAGGGCAATGGTGTCAATGTCGTTGGCATTGATGGTGGAGTTGGTGACGATTTGTTCAAAGCAAGGAAAATCAGCGGTTTAAACGCTCAAGGCAATCCGATTGAAAGTGCTAATCAGGATGGAGCTGTTGCCAATATCTTTATCAGTGCAGGCAACGGAAACGATATCTTTGACCTGGGATTCGGTAGTGCCAAGTTAAGTGGTGGTCAAGGCTACGATACCTTACTCCTTCCGGTTCTCGGTAGTGGTATTTACACCATTGGAACACCTGATGTCAATGGCTTCCTCCAGATTAAGAATACTGCCAGTACAAATGTTTTGACAGTTAGCGGTATTGAACATATCTTATCTGGTGGCGCGACTCTTGTTTAAAGTGATCTCGACGCTTTGAAAAAGGAACAAAAAAGGCACTCGTCTGGAATTCAACGAAAATACGCACCATGTCGAGAGCGATTGCGCTTCGCCCTAAAGTGCAATCATCTGATTACACCTCCCAAGCTAAAGTCTACAGCTCCATTGTAGACTTCGGCTGACCACAATACTTTTCGGTTAGGAGAAAAAGTTATTTGTTGAGGCAAGCTGTTCTTGAGCTGAGGAAGCGGGGGATGCTGGGGGGGAAAGAGTTACTGTAAATAAGTTTTCTCTTCCCCAGCTACCCCAGCTACCCCAGCCTCCCCAGCTTATCCGAAAAGTATTGCGGCTGACCAAATCAAGCTCTTGTGCAGGGGAAGTTCAGAGGAATTACTAGTATTTATTACTACTAATCATCTGAGAGTACATTTACTTGTTTGTCTCCCTCAGCACAAGAAAGCTCAAAACAGCTTGCCTCAAGAAATAACGCGCAGAAGCGCGCCATTCCTATTTAACATCAGAGGATATAGTTTATACATATCAAATAGAATGGCTATATCCCTTCAGATAGTTGCTTTTTTAAGCTTTCAAAGAAAATATACATTTGTATCTTATGCTACTAAAATTTTGTAGCAGGAAGTGAACAGCTATGGCAGTTATTAAAGGTACGTTAAATAACGATACATTGATTGGAACTTTAGACAATGACACAATTAGCGGCCTAGCAGGAAACGATAAATTATTTGGCAAAGCTGCAAACGATAGTCTCACTGGTGACGATGGTAGCGACTGGCTTGATGGAAATGCTGGAAATGATTTTTTACAAGGCGATCGCTACTTGAATAGGACTTATTCAGATTATGTAGGTCAAGATGTTGATGAAGTTTTGAAATTGTACCGTGAGGGACAGGATACTTTACAAGGTGATACTGGTAATGATTTCCTGGTGGGTGGTGCTGGCAAAGATACCTTGATTGGTGGCACGGGTAATGATGTTTTATGGGGTGGTTATGATGTTGAGGAAGGTACAACCGGAGGTGATAATTATTTCTACAAAGAATACTCTAACAAAGGTTACGGTAATGATCTATTAATCGGAGGGTCAGGAAATGACATCTTACGTGGGGATTCTATTTGGACAGATATCCTTTTTACAGGTCTCAACCCCCTGACAGGAGATGACACACTAGATGGTGGTTCGGGAGATGACGTTTTACAGGGTGCTTCCGGAAAGGATTATCTTTACGGTGGGATTGGTAACGATACTCTGATTGCTGGTTATAACTATCTAGATCCTGGAACTTCACGTCAAATTAGTGGTGGTAACGACTTGCTTGATGGTGGTCTTGGTAATGATTACATTGTTGCTAGTTCAGGCAATGATTATCTCGACGGTGGTGCAGGCAATGACACACTCATTGGCGATGATGCGCGCTTTTCCAGCAATGACACCTTAATTGGTAGCTTCGGTGATGACTCCTTAGAAGGAAGTAGTGGTAGTGATGTTCTAAATGGTGGTGCTGGTAATGATGTGCTGATTGGTGATATTGCGTATAATTTTTATGAATCTGGGAATGTCGTTGACACCTTAACAGGCGGTGCAGGGGTAGACCGATTTATTTTGGCAACAGCGGAATCTGGAAATCTGTACGGTGTGTCCTTGTCTTTTGATACTAATGGGGCTAATGGGGAAAATTTCAGTGAATACGCAATTATTACTGACTTCAACGTCACTCAAGATACTATTCAACTAGCCAAGTCTAGTTCAGCAATAGAATATCAATACATCTTAGGTTCTGTTCCGAATGGTCTGCCCCAAGGGACAGGGATATATCTTCGTCAAGATACAGACGTGCTAGTTGCCGTCCTACAAGGAGTTACAGGTTTAAGCCTTGATGCTAATTACTGGAGTTTTGTTTAAACTTGTATTTTCTAAACAATAACTGGTTGACACACTCCCCGCAATTCAATTGCGGGGATTCTAGGCTCAAACAGCAATTGCAGGCAAAGCCCGACTGGGCGCAAAGCGCAAATGGCAGGAGGCAGACTTAGCATACTTAGAGCAATGTTTAGAGGTAGAACCCCGTACCTATAACAGCTTGCAGCTATCACAAAAGTTGGCTCAACACAGAAATGTGCAACTAAGCCCAGACCGTCTGCGACGTTTGCTTAAAAAAAAAGGTGGAGATGGAAACGCACCCGCCATAGTCATAAAGGAAAACAAGACCCAGAGAAACAACAGCGCAAACAAGCAGACCTAGATACCTTAAAGCAAGCGGCAGTAGATGGTTATGTTGAACTGAAGTACCTTGATGAATCTGGGTGTTGTCGTTGGAGTCCAGCCAGCTATAGCTACAGCCGTATTGGTAGCCAAAAACTAATGCCACAAGTAGGTAGCTGTAGTGGTCGTATTAGCATTTTGGGTTTGTGGGAACCTCAAGTCAGTTTTGAGTATGCCTTGGTTCAAGGTGGGTTTAAAACTAAACGTTACATTGAGGTTATGGATTGGGTTGCAGCCAAAGCGCAACAGACTTTAAATGAAACTGGTCGTATCACTGTCGTTGTTCAAGACAATGGTTCTCTGCATACAAGTAAACTGGCAAAACAACAATGGCAACAGTGGCAACAACAAGGACTTTACTTGTTCTTCTTACCACCCTATTGTTCCGAGATGAATCGCATTGAGTCAGAGTGGCATCAACTGAAAACTCATGAGATTGCTGGACAGATGTTTGATAATAACTACGGCTTAGCGTTGGCAATTCTTGATGGCATGGAAACTAGAAGTGTCAAAGGTGGATATGCCCTTGAGCGTTTTATATTTAATTGCACCTAGCTACTTACCAACAAATCACGCGCAGTAAAACAATGCTGTACTACACCCGTGATATGGAAGCCATATTAACTACAGCGACAGTACTGTTTGAGTCAGTTGAGCTAGAGAATCGTAGTGTTAGGTTGTTGGGAATTGCATTGTCCAACCTGGAGAACGTGAAACAAACACAAGTGATTCAATTGCCACTGTTTGAATATGGGGGCAGAATTCTTTAGTGAGTGCTGAGATTTGTGAACTAAATCACAAACCAATAAACAAGAGAGTTTACCTTTGAAATAGCGACTTGAGTCGTCAGTAAATGTTTGAATACAAGATGTTACAGCAAGAACTTCAAAGGAGATTTATTCACCCCATCAATTAAAAGTTCTCGCTCACGAAATGGAGCGTTGGAAAACGTGGAAAGCCATAAACAAAAAATCCTGGTGGTAGACGGGCGTTGCAAGCATTCGCCGGATTTTGGAGACGCGACTTTCCATGATTGGCTAGAATACAGTCTGCTGGAATTACTGGTGATTCACTCAGGCAAATCGTTTTCTCGTAGAGAGATTTTACAACGGGTCTGGGGATATACTTCAGAACAAATGATTTTAATACTTTTGGAACAAAAATGGCTCACCCTTAAGATAAGGATGAACGTGTTCTTTAACAACATACAGTACGGTTTGGGAAATCCACTTATGCTCTTTTGGATTGTTCACATGAAAAGAAAGTACATCAATCACCGCCATGATAAAGAAACCTTCTGTAATTTGTAAGTAGTTTTCAGGTAGCTTACGGATAGCCTGATAACCTTCACAAAAGAAGGGTCTAACACTAGGAATTAAATATTGCAGCGTACTTGCTAAATCATAAAGATAGTAGCCAAAACCACACCGAGCAAAATCAATTGGTCGGATTTCTTCATTGTGTAATAAATAATTACCGTCATGGAGATCAGCATGAATTAATCCCCAAGTATCCTTTGTAGGAGAAAGACTTTTAATTACGTTTTGAACTTGGCAAGCTGCTAATTCTAAGACATTGTAATTTTCTGCTGAAATCAGTTGTAATGATACAGCTTTTTGAACCTCTGATAGTGCTAATTGAAAGCGATTTTTGTCATATACTGGGCGGACAAAGTTAGGTGGCAGTTGCCATTGGCTACTATGCTTGTGCAATTTAGCTAGTAATGAACCGAGTAGATAAGCCTGTTGTAAGCTTAATGGTGTATTGATGATATCGCCATCAATCCAGTGGAGCAGTGAGCAATAAAAAACTTCTTCAGTTTCATCTACCAAAACTTGAGTAACCCATCTATCCTCTAGATTTTTAACTGGCTGTTGCACAACAATTTCTGTACTATGACTCAAAGCATTAAGCCACATAAGTTCTGACTCAATTAATTCTGAGATTCCCCAGATATCGTCCTGCTTTCTAGAGATCGAGAAGTGAATACGTAGCAGAAATTTACCTGTTTGTGTTTCTAGAAAGTAGGTTACACTTCCGCTATGCCCTAAAAATTTTAGCTGCATTTGAGCAAGATTATAGCGTTCAAGTGCAGTTTCTGCGATGTATTCATAAAGACTGATTTGTATCATTAGGAATAGCCTTAACTACAGGTTTTAGCTAACCAAATTCAAGCATTTACCAAATAAATAATTACTGAGAATCCTATTTATATGCCTGTATGTTGAGCTAACCAAGTTTCTAAATCATTAACTGAATCAAAATCTAAAAATGCTTCTCCTAATGCCTCTAACTGCTCAGTAGATAATTCTCGAATTTGCTGGACTAGCGAACCTTCGATTTCACCAAAGCGGCGATTTAATTGGCGGTAAAAAAACTTGAATGCTTCTTTTTGAACAATATCTTGATAAATTACAGATTCTTGCATAATTTCCTCGCGTAAGAATTGATGAATTAAGTCTTTTTTGAATCTTAAACCCGCTAAAATCTCTGTACACCCACTAATATTCTGTCTTTCGACTCTATCAGGAATTTTAGCTATTTTCTCGGCAACCTGCGCTAATAAACTTGAGGGAGAGTCAGTTTGCGCCAAAGGTGCAAAGGGTAAAAGGGCAGAATTCTCAAGAAATAACGTCGGTTCTTGTTCCCACAAGCGTATAACACGATAGCGATGGCTGGTTACTTCGTCAGTGTATTCTTCAGTAAAAGCTATTACGTCATCAGTTTCTTGCAAGAAGATTACTATTTGAGTTATTGGTTTACGATATTGCCGTTTCAATCTGACATAGTAGTCTAGCATCCGTAAAGGAACAGGTGGATTAGATTTAGTTAACGTCTGAAACTCAATGTGTATAATGCGGCTTTCAGTTTCAAGAAATATTACTGAATCTGCTCGAATTGGCTCAATTGAAAGTTCAGTTTTTAGGACTGTAACTTTTTGTGGTTCACTCATGAGTAACCATTTAGCAAATTCGGCTGGATATTGCTCTGCTAAATACTTGCCAATATTATCAAAACTCAAAATATATCATCAAGTTAAATACAATGTCTATATTAACAAAATCATCAATTCAATTATTAGCTTTTCAAGAGATTACTTAATAAATCAAACTTAACTGCTCAAACTTTACTCCTTTCACCACTCCGCTTTCACAGACAAGAAACGCACACTAGCGATCGCCTCCCATAAAGCCTGCCACTACTGTTCCAAAACCCCTGACAACAAGGCTCCCGTCAGTACATTGTTCGTAAAGATGCTGAAGAATTGTTGCATCGCTTGGATTTAGT
>NZ_JCACKA010000150.1:0-11848 GCF_059505145.1 Mojavia sp. | reverse complement strand
GAGCTATGAAGCTTATACAGCAAGCACTTTAGCTCTCTTGTCGCCCCTTGAAGTTTTAACGGTTAACAGAGGCATTTGTAAATCAGAGGCGATCGCCTTTAAAGAATCTCCGTGTTCCCTACGGGCCAATACAATTGCCCAAGTGGTGGCAATTTTATCAGTGCGTTCACCTCCTTGACGTTTGCGTTGGGCAGTGAATATTTCCGTAAGTTCTTCAATACGCTCCGCCAACATATTTGTGAGCAACTGCGCGGTTGTAGCTGGCTTTTGTTCCAACCATCCAGAGCGTGTTTGTCCTAAACCAAAAGTAGTTTTGTGTCCTGTACCGCAGTATGGCGCAAGCCTGACCAAAGCATAAAATAGCTGTGTAAATTCAGTATTTGCTAAAGCTGTCCTGCTCAAACCCAAGGATATCGCTCCTGTAAAACCAGTGACTGACCCCTGCTTGCCTGCTGCAACTTTCATCGATTCCAAACGATGCTGATGAATGATGAGGCTTTCATCAATCCATTCCAGAAAAATCTCTTGTTCTACAGGCTGCTGCGAAAAGTCGTTCCACCGCCGTAGGTAGCTATGGAAAAGATTCTCTGGTACTGGCAGGGGGAAATGATGTCCTTTGCGCCGAAAACTCGTTGGTGAAACAAAGCTTAGGTCTACTACTGATTGTTGAGTTAGCGATCGCAGTAATTGAGCATAAGTGGTTGGAGGATGAGCGATACTCACCTGTTTTATTTGCAAGGATGCCCCTCTCAAATCGATTGTTTGGGGTAAATGAGTTAACCACTGTTTGAGAAACAATGCCACTCTCTGAGACAACCCATTGATATGCCAATGGTAAATTTGGTTGGCGACTAATTGCAGTTGCTTGCCACTAGCAAGCAGTTGACCTTCCAGTGCTGAGATGTTGAATGGCTTTTCTGACTGTCCATCGTGGAGATAAGCTGATAGGTCTGGGTCAACTTGCCGCACTTGCTCAAGAAACCAAGCATGAAGTGCAATCGTATATTGTGAGTAAAGCGATGCTGTTGCCGTTGGCTCCAAATCAAACACCAAGCCTACTAATTCAGTGTCATCTGCCCATGTTGGAACTGAGTCAGTGGGCGCTGATTTAGCTCTTGATTTGCGCTTGGGGGCTGTGGTTGCTCTTGGCATCGCTTGATTTGGCTCAAATCGTGTTCAATATTTTATGCGATTTTATCCTCTTGCGGGGTAATAGTGAATGGAAACATCGCTATGGGAGGCTATGACTGCGACATTAAAGTGTTTCAGTCCCCTCACGGGGTAATTGAGTTTGGAAACTGTAGCGTAGGTTTCTAAAAATGGTACTTCCAACTCGTTTCAGTCCCCTCACGGGGTAATTGAGTTTGGAAACAGATAGCCCTAGATCCTCTAAATCACGGTCAAAGCGTTTCAGTCCCCTCACGGGGTAATTGAGTTTGGAAACCCCAGTGGAGCGATCGCCCGTCTTTGGTGTAGCCCATGGGAAGTTTCAGTCCCCTCACGGGGTAATTGAGTTTGGAAACTACCTCTGAACAAATCGATCAAGCATTAACTGAAATGTTTCAGTCCCCTCACGGGGTAATTGAGTTTGGAAACATATATGGTCGTGGTGCGATGTGACCGTAGTAGCGTTTCAGTCCCCTCACGGGGTAATTGAGTTTGGAAACAAAGCGTGATTGTAGCAGGTAAAGCAGTTGGTGTGTTTCAGTCCCCTCACGGGGTAATTGAGTTTGGAAACGCTGACAAAGATTATTTTAATGAAAACAACAAGCTAAAGTTTCAGTCCCCTCACGGGGTAATTGAGTTTGGAAACTTTGAAGCAGTGCAAACCCAAAACTGGGGATGTCGTTTCAGTCCCCTCACGGGGTAATTGAGTTTGGAAACAATTCTAGACGCACTTAAGGGAGATCCTTATACCATGTTTCAGTCCCCTCACGGGGTAATTGAGTTTGGAAACAATGCTGCAACAGAGGCAACCGCTCAATCGCAAAGAGCGTTTCAGTCCCCTCACGGGGTAATTGAGTTTGGAAACTATATTAGGTAAGGGCAATGTTAACAAAAATTCAGCGTTTCAGTCCCCTCACGGGGTAATTGAGTTTGGAAACTAAAATCTCTGGTGATTGCTCTGGGTCAAATGGTAGTTTCAGTCCCCTCACGGGGTAATTGAGTTTGGAAACCACAATAGGCTGTCCCGCATCAACTTCGGGTATATGTTTCAGTCCCCTCACGGGGTAATTGAGTTTGGAAACATTCGAGGAAGGTTTGATGATCGCCACAAAGATTAATGTTTCAGTCCCCTCACGGGGTAATTGAGTTTGGAAACTATTAATTTAAGTTTAAATCTGCTTGGTGTTAGCCTGTTTCAGTCCCCTCACGGGGTAATTGAGTTTGGAAACCCCCTTGCCATCTTCTTGTAGTGTTTACCGAGAAATGTTTCAGTCCCCTCACGGGGTAATTGAGTTTGGAAACCAAAAAGAATTTCAACCTAAAATAGTTTCTTTAATGGTCGAATGTTTCAGTCCCCTCACGGGGTAATTGAGTTTGGAAACCTGGGAGCGCCAGAACCAGAAAGTACAGTTCTACCGTTTGGTTTCAGTCCCCTCACGGGGTAATTGAGTTTGGAAACGAAAGTCTGTATAAGGTTTCCAGGGTTGCCCTGGTAAGTTTCAGTCCCCTCACGGGGTAATTGAGTTTGGAAACAATCACTGACCTCTTTTGAGATAGTGTTGTTAAGCGATGTTTCAGTCCCCTCACGGGGTAATTGAGTTTGGAAACGTCTAAAGTTTTGAATTGCACCGCCAAAACCAGTAATGTTTCAGTCCCCTCACGGGGTAATTGAGTTTGGAAACATCAGACGCAATTGGCGTTCCTAAAATTAGATTTAGCTGTTTCAGTCCCCTCACGGGGTAATTGAGTTTGGAAACCTTCTGGTGCATCGTACTCTACAGATTCAATGTTTGACGGTTTCAGTCCCCTCACGGGGTAATTGAGTTTGGAAACGCGATCGCCACCTCGGTCAAAGCTAGCGATCGCTGTAGTTTCAGTCCCCTCACGGGGTAATTGAGTTTGGAAACCTCGCCCCTTATTTTCGCTGGCATTTAGGGTTAGGTTTCAGTCCCCTCACGGGGTAATTGAGTTTGGAAACTTCCCTTGATTCCCCTCAAACCTCGCAAGCCTCTTTGTTTCAGTCCCCTCACGGGGTAATTGAGTTTGGAAACAGCAATATTATCGTCAACGACCCAGATAAACCCAGGTTTCAGTCCCCTCACGGGGTAATTGAGTTTGGAAACTCATCTTCTCCCAAAGCTTTGACATGAGCATTGAGGTTTCAGTCCCCTCACGGGGTAATTGAGTTTGGAAACTGCTCGGTGCTGAAACTTAACGAGAGCAAGCTTCCTGGGAGGCGATTTCGTCAACCTCAAAAATCGGTCGATTTCAGCCGCTGTTATTGCGACTTATTCGCAACTTCCCGAATTATTGAAACGCTGTAATTATTATCTTGTCATGGTTCTGGCGATTTTCGTGAACCCCCCACGGTTTTTGACCCCGCTTCGGCTCATGAATCATCAAGCTAACACAACAATGATATGCCGATTACTGAAGATTGTCGAGTATTTTTTTGACTCTAGCTAATTTTGGCATACTGGCAGTCTCTGTTTAACCCGTTTTCATCTCTCAGATTTTCTCCCCCAGGCTAATAGATAAGCTGTTAAGCATTTAATTTGCACATCGAGACCGCAGGGGGGCAGGGGGCAGGGAGCAAGGGAGAGGGTTTGCAGCTTCTGTTACAACAAAAATAGTGCAATTTGAATGACGATTAGCTTACTCACCAGCGATCACTAGATGAATCTAAAGATTTCGGCTGTTGTCCCCGTTAAGGGATTTAGTTGGTGGAAACCAAAACAACTGTTGCGATCACCAAAAAGAACCTGTTTCAGTCCCCTTGCGGGGTAATAATGAATGGAAACAGTTATTGATCATCTAATTTCTGTTTACGATAAATGTTTCAGTCCCCTTGCGGGGTAATAATGAATGGAAACTTCCAATCTACTAGATCGGTGGAAGAACAATTATAAGGTTTCAGTCCCCTTGCGGGGTAATAATGAATGGAAACGGGGTCAAATTCTTCAGTTTGGGAAGAGTGCAGTAGGTTTCAGTCCCCTTGCGGGGTAATAATGAATGGAAACTTGTCTAAGCAATAAGGCTGTGTTTATAGTAGGAGAGTTTCAGTCCCCTTGCGGGGTAATAATGAATGGAAACAATCTTTGCATTCTGTGCCCCTTCTAATATCTCAAGTTTCAGTCCCCTTGCGGGGTAATAATGAATGGAAACGGATGGTCGCAGCAGGAATTGTCCAAATCCTGCTGCTGTTTCAGTCCCCTTGCGGGGTAATAATGAATGGAAACTCTGAATCTTCAGCTAGTCGTTTTTGATAATTTAAGTTTCAGTCCCCTTGCGGGGTAATAATGAATGGAAACCGTAGCGGCAATTCTTATTAGTATTGCCGTTCTCGAGTTTCAGTCCCCTTGCGGGGTAATAATGAATGGAAACCGCTCGTTCTGAAACTGTTATGGAGCGGGCTTCCTGGGAAGAGTTTTCGTGAACCTAAAAAATGGGTCACTTTTACTCAAGCTTATTGCAACTAAATCTCATCTTCCCTAAAAAACAAAAGGCTGTAACTATTCACTTATCAAGGTTCTGGGGTTTTTCGTGAACCTCACTAGGTTTTTGCCCTCGCTTTGGTTCACGAGAAATTCTAGTAGCTTGATTATATGATAATGCTTTCTTTTTTACAAGGTAGCTGGCTACCGTAAGTAATAGTACGTTTAACTGCTCCTGCATCCAAAACGTAAATTTTGATAGCATCCTCTGCGGGCTTGATCAGTTTTTCGATCTTAGTCTGTAGTGTAGTAAATTGTACTATTGTTAAAAAACACTCAAAGACACTGTATTGTGTCCACTCCCCATAGCCAGAAAGTAGTTTATGTAATCGGGTACGTCGTTTGTTTGCCGCTTTATTATCTGGTAGGTCGTAAATAATTAGATAAAACAGAGTATGAGGCATAGCTGAATGATTAACGTAAAATCAAAGGTTTGTAAACTAAACCTTCTTGTAAGTATCGGCTCAAGAGTCGAGCTTGTAATTCAATTGCACGTCGATAATGGCAGCGATACTCAAACACTGGATGTTTAAACTCGTCGTTCATTTTGCGTTCAAATGCTTGCAAAAACTTTTTTCTTCCATCATCGGATAAACGATATGCACCTAAACTTTCGCTAAAATCATCCGGCTGAATTATGCGGTTATTGACAACAGTCAGAACTAAACTATCAGCAACTAAAGGACGAAATTCTTCCATCAAGTCTAAAACCATCGCAGGTTGCCCATGATGAACCTCGTGCAAATATCCAATATATGGGTCTAATCCAGTGATATGGGCTGCTGCTGTTACTTGAACACGTAACAATCCATACGCAAAACTTAAAAGTGAATTTATTGGATCTGTTGGTGGACGACGGTTGCGGTTAGGAAATGACCAAGGTTCTTTGAGCAAAGCATCCCAGTAACTAAAGTATTCTCGTGCTGCAACACCTTCGATACCACGAACTTCGTTAACAGTTTTTTGTTGTTCAACGAGTTTTTTATAGGATTTTAAAGAATTATCCCCAGCTTTTTGGCGGTATAAAATAGTATGCTGGTTTTGAATTTTAGCTGCGACGATCGCTTTGACTAACTCTAAACGTCGCACAGGATCGCTATAAAGTTGATACTGAGCTAACCGCAATTGTCCGTTACGTGAGTAGCCAGGAAGTGCAGAACCTAAATATTTGCCAAAGTGAGAAAGGTAATGAACTGGCATTCCTAATTCCAAAGCATAGACAAGTGCATCTCCTGTGACTTGGGGATTTCCCATTAGGACAACTTGTTCTACAGTTTGTGCAGGAATACTTTGTTTTTTCCAAGAACCATCTTCCTGCTTTAAAGCCACATTAAAAGCCTCATAATTCTTGCTCAAAACAGCATCAGCTTGGGTAACGTAAAGCACTGACATATCAAAGGTGTGTAATTAGTAGTGAATAAAAGTTGTTAATCAAGTTGCACTGATTCAATCATCAGTTTCAGCAGCTATTGGTTTTTGTAATTGCTTGACTTCAAAAGGAAGACAAATTCCTTGCAAGCTACATGAATGGCATTTTTTAGGATGATCAATTGGGGATGGCATAGCTCTAGTAGCAGCAAGTTGAGCAAGAGCGATCGCCTGCTGGGTCATTTGTCTTAATTGTGGTGTAAATGCTACTGTCTGCCTTCGGCGGTTAGCATGATAGAAAATATCACCATAAGTAATGCTGCGTCCGGTGCGTTCTTCCAAACATAAAGCGGCTGCACAAAGTTGGAAGTGGTCGTTAAGGTGCTGTGCCATTTTGCCTTTTTTATACTCCACTGGTACAAGTTGGCCATCGCATTCTTCCACGGCATCAATGATCCCGGCAACTTTCAAGCGCTCGCTCCAGACCCATTGCTGTTGATGAATCAGGGTTTCGCCTTCTTGAAAGGTGGTTTCTTCATTAATGTTGCGGTGGATGTGCCGCCCCAAAATTATGTGTTCGTTATCTTCCATCTCACCAAGCACGTATTCCAGGTAAAATCTGCGTGGGCAATATTCCCAAGCGTTGAGATACGCTAGGGGTAAATAATCTTCAGTCATAAGTTGTTAGTCAACAGTTAGTTATTCAATTTGCCGCTCTTGTTCATTTCCAATTTCTCAACAACACGAGTCTGTCCCATCCCCATCGCTGTTTTACGCCCTACTCCAGAAAAATGGGCGAAATGAGCTAAAACTGTCGCAATCTTTGCTTGCTCGGAGTCGGGAAAACGGTACATAACCCAACCTTGGGCCCCAATTTCTGCGCCGCCTTCTAACTTTAAAGAATAGGTTTTCAGTTCAAAAGCAGAAACTAAACTATTCCACTTGATTTCGGGAAATTTTAATTGTGTTGGAGCAAAGTTGTTCCAGCGCCGTAGCAGCCCATTAAAAACTAAATCTGGTAGTGGAAAAGGCTGTACTGCTCCACTCTGCTTGAAGCTAGTAGGAGAGAGAAATTGTAGTTTAATAATGTTTTGACCAGGAATCTGTACCAATTTTGCAAAACTACTAGTCTGCGAAATGTCTATCCATTCACTTAATCGACACCGAACACCTGCTAAAATTATTTCGCCCCCTAAATCGCTATGTAATCCCCACAGTAGGGGCGCTAAAAGTTCTTGTTTGAGCAGCGTAATTCTAAGCTGCATCTTTTTTGGGGCAGTATATTCTATTGTTAGAGTGAATGGTACGCTCTCTTGTTGATGTAAATATTCGGCTAAAGCATCGTCAGTATTAGCAAACCACTGAAAACATTGAGCATGAATAGCTCGTCCTAATGTTGGTGGTAATGGTGCAGCAGCGACAAGAGAAATTTGAATGACGTGCAGACTATTAGTATCAGTTTCCACTCCTGTCATTTCATAAGGTTGTTGTTGCCATTCGACGTAATTACCTTGAGCTATACGCCCACAGATTAGTTCCATAAGCTTCGGGTACAAACTCAAGTCTGGCATTACAGGCATAATTTTAGAAACACCAGCATGATTTTTTAGGGGAATCCAGACTGGTGTAGGTTGCATTTGAGGCAGCCAGGAGATTAATGGTGTGGGACTAGTTACTGTTTGCGTGCGTTTGAGGACTAAATTTAATCGGGTTAAAACAGCTTCACTATCTTTGGTAGATATCATAATGGGCGCTGCTAGTTGTGAGTTGCACAGGGAGAAATCCTGGCTTGATTACTCGGTCTTTATCTAGTTGTGCTTTGTCTGTGGAATAAGGATTAATTCGATTGAAGGTGGTTTTTTCGCCCAGGTCATCCATCGGCTGCACTGTAAAGCTAGTAGTAGGATTTGGTTGAAATAGAGGCCCAAGAGTTTGTTGCTTGTATTCTGGTAGATACTGAAAAAAGCAGCCTCGTTTGCCGAAATAGTTTATTAGAGAAAACAGTTGCTCTAATTGTGTTAGACGACCGCTTGGGCCACAACAAATTTGCAGATGACCTTGCATATACACCCATTCCCGAAATACAAAACCATCCTGCATTGGTAAAGTAGAGCGGCTTCTATCTGCTTTATCAGCAGTTTGGTCGTAATAACGGAGTTTGTAACCGTTGCGATTAACCACCAACTTTTCAGGTGGCCAAATGTAAATACTCAAGTCTCGAATCCAGATGAATTGGCTTTTAATCCATTGGTCAAGGTCACTTTGGTGTTGCCCTCCTTGACTTTCTAGCAACACTTTTAACAATGCCATCTTGATAGAGTAAGGAGTTGGTACAAGGTTAGACCGAGCAGCCATGCTAGTAGCATCGGAGCGCTTGAGAGAGAAAAGGCTAACAGGTTGATAGGCGACAGTTAGCCATTGGTTTGCGTTTGCTTGCAACTCCTGTTGAGGAGTATTTGACTTACTCAATCGCTTCGGCATTGTCGCTCTCCCAAGGTTGCGCTCGCTCAATCAAAGTTTCAATTTGTTCAGCGAACTGAGCAATATTATTGAAATCAAAGCAAAGTACTGTATCTGCACCGTTGAGATTATTTAAGGTATCAGCCAAACTGTGAATCTGACGGATGTAACTTGTTTCTAAAGAACTAATCATCGGTGCAGGGCAACGGCGGGTACTAACCGTAATCACGCCTTCAAAATGGTCAGGATGAGGTAAGTTGGTGTTGCGCTTTGCCCCGTTAGGTTGGAGGTAAGTGTACAGCACACTTTTGAGTAAAGCATCTAAACGTTTTTTGCGTTCAGTAATATCAATACTGTAGTTAAACGTATGCGGATTATAACCAATACGAAAAGCTTCAATGTTCAAGACAGTTGCATACAAACCAGAACTGACTTGTACATTGTAGGGGGTTGGGTTATCCGTACCGTACTTTGCATGAAAGTAACTTTGAGTTTTTACTAGAGTTGGTAAACCTACGACTGCACCAAATTCAATTACTGACTCTCGTTTGAGAGTTTGGCCACCCTTAACTGTGACCATAAATCCTTCTAGGTCACTCATAGTACAGCGCTGGATGACTTGATTAGTCTTGGTTGCTAAATCAGTATCGGCATCTGTAAAAATTGGCAATCCTTTTTCTAAGTCATAACCAATGCGGTCTGGATGAAATTGCTTACCACCTTCAGATAATGCTAATTCATCTTGAATTGCAACGCGATGTAGATGTTCTGCCTGGACATGCTTGAGCATATCCCCAGAAACACCATTAACAGATTCAGGCTCATTCATGCCTTTTTGAATAATATAATAACGACGAGTTAAACTTTGATTACCTTCGTTACCTTCATTGTTCAAAGCATGAAGTTGCCAAGACAAGCAACCACTAATTGAGATTGAGTAAACTGGAAATTGTATATTAGTCATCGCTTGATTCTCCTAAAATTGCAGTATCTTCTAATTCGTCAATATCTTGTTCTTGGTCAGTTTCTAAATCATCATTTTTGGGCTTCGTCCAACGAGCATATCCATAAGCAATTAAGAGATTAGCAACTAGTACGGTGTCATTGTTGTTTACTAACTCCACCAAGCGATCCAGGTCTTCTTTAGTTGTCCAAACACGTTTAAGGGATTTACCTTCTTTTTGTAATTGCTCTGACAGGCGTAAATTTTCAGCTTCGTATTTGGCGAGAAAGTCAGTAATTTCTTTTAAGAAATCGTTCTTTGACCCAGATTGGCTACTCAAACGTTGTGCTAACCCGTAAGTTCGCTGCCATTCAAGTTCTTTCACTCCTTGCTTCGTCTGTACTTTTCCTGCATATACAGTTGCTTGGTTAATTGCTTTAGCTATGCGTAAAAAACTGGGGTCTTGAGTAATTTTGGTAAAGTCTGAATCCTTTTTGGTCATTGTATTTAACCCTGTAACAGAAAATAAACGCGGCGGTCTAGATTTAGTATCTGCCAGCCGTTTAATAACGTAATCTGCATAACTAACTTGAAAAGGAAAAAATTGACGTAAACTTGTACCAGTAATAAAGTCTCGATAAGCAGTTAATAGTTCACTGTGGCCTTCCTCTGCTGACAAAGTGCTGATTACTGATAAATGCTCTTGTAAAACACTTTGATAGTCTGCTAATTCTTGAGAATTTGCTGGACGAATCCAACCAGGCAGTCCCAAGCTAAAGACTTCTTTAACTCCATAAACCTGACCTTTAGAACCAAAATGAGTGCCAGTAAAGCTCTTGACAAAATGGTTAATCGGTTCCCAAATATCAAATTCATCAACTTCTGCATCAGCTTGAGAAACATGGTTATTCAGAAGTTCTTGGCAAAATCGCAAAACCAACTCCGCATCAAATCGAGCAATACCATGCCCACCGGAAGGTAGATTATACTTACGCAGTTGGTCTAGTACTTCTTTATATTTACTCAATCGGATATCTTGAGGTTCTAGAACAACTACTCGCCAGTCAAAAACACGGTCAGCAATTTTAATCCGTTCGGCAACACCAAAGCTAAATAAACCTCCAGCAATCAGCCATAGACTTAACCAATCTGCTTTTTGAGAGTCTACTTTATTACTATCTGCTTTAACTCGGTTAACTCCTTGAACCGATGTTGGCAGGTAAATTTTGACTGCACTGGCTATATCTGCGAATTTACTATTCGTGGCTTGAGCAAATAGTTTCTGACAACGGTTAGTTTCTGTATTTGATTTAGAATTCGTATCTTCACTAAATGCTTGAAATAGTGCAACCAGTAAAGCACCGTAGTGTTCTTTAAGTTGATATCCTAGCTGCCATAGTTCGTTATGATTGCGATCGTGCCGCATAGAGGTCAGAATCACTCCATTTTGGGTACTCGGATGGGGTGGTTCTGGTGGTTCTTCATTACATTGAGTTTGACCTCGTTGCAGAAATACGTAGTCCTTGTATAGTTTCCGTTTTTCACTCTCCTTAACTGTGTCAAAAAAGTCTGTCTCTGGGGGAATTTTGCTGGTGTCTGTTTTTTGACCTTTAACTGGTGGGAAAGGGTTACTATAATCGAGCTTTGCGATCGCCTCTAGATTTACAGCCCCTTTGAATTGGATGCAGTAACGCCTGCCTTCATCTATAAGCCCAATCTCACTTTTTTGATTTGTTTTCTTTAAGGCATACTCGGCAAGTTGCACTAAACCTAGTAAAAGCAGTGTATCAGCGTAATTCCCGTATTTTTTGCTAACAAATAGATGCTCTATCATCTAGCGCATAACCGATGAGATTTGTAAACTGAATAAGATTCTATACCCCGTTGGAAGAGGGGTCTTCCAAAGTCAAATGATACTCATCCAACAAAAAATAAATACAGCCTACAAATAGCTAGATATTACGCAGTTGTACCGAACGCTGATCGCACAGTCTTAAAGCTCTGACCACCAGTAGATAAAGTTGCAAATACTCAATTTGGTCATTAGTAAATCTATTCAAATCGAATTTTTGTTTGATTGGGTAAACATTTTTGCTGAGATTGGCTGGTGGCAAAGATAAAGTAGAGGGCAGATACCGCAGCATCGTTTTCCAACTTTGAGCGATCGCTTGTTGGGCTTGTGGGTGTAACTGTATATTTTTAATCCGGGTTAAGTCTGATTGTTCCCATCCCCCAGCCCAAGCAGAGTGATGACGGCCTGCCGCTAGTATGACTGTGTGCCGTATGTCATGAATCTGTTCTTTGTTGGCAGAGAAATCATTATGTAGTAAAGGCACTAAGCATTGATTCAAAATATCTTGATGTGACTTGAAGAAGATTTTGGACAGGTTTGGAAGAAGAAATTGGACAGGTTGCA
>NZ_JCACKA010000149.1:0-11855 GCF_059505145.1 Mojavia sp. | reverse complement strand
TGATGCTTGGGGCTGGTTTGCTCACTGTGGTCTATTCATCTGAAAACCGCTGTAAACGCGATCGCTCTAAAAAAGTACAAGTTTTAAAATCAGATCCTTCGATGAACACTACTTCTTGAAGAAACTGCATATCAGATCACCAGGGTCTTTGTACCCAAATGGCACAACAGTACCATCTTGTTGAATTTTAACTTTAGAGCGACAGTTATAAACTTCGATGGGTCTTTTTAGATCATCCACATTAACTGCTGCTCTGTATTCCCAGTAATTTTTAGCGCTGCGTTGAATGCTGAGAATGCAAATACGATGTCCATTGTAATTTCGGCATACAGATGCCGTCGCCGGAAGCGCTACTGATAAAGAAAATATCAATAGCAGCAAAAGAGTTACACATCTGATCCCGCTCATACGATATGAAGTGTGATTTGCGGGAAATCATATCATTTACCCCTGAGCAAGATAGGGCTTCTGTCTTCTTAACTTCAGTCATTGGGTACTACTCGGTACTTAAGACTCAGCATTACTTAACTTTTTCCTCAATTCAGAAGTTATGTTGTATTAACGTTTTCTCAATTTATTGCATTATCAACATTTACTTGATGCGATAATTGCATACCTATGTGTTAATCTGAGCCGCAGAAATGCGATCCTCGTTATTGGGAATAAAGATGAATGCCCCTGGTAATTAATTACCAGGGGCTTTTTGTTTACAAAGCTCCTTCGGAGGGTAACTCCCTCCGAAGCAAGGTTTTAAGCCTCGCTCCTTGTGGGCGGCCTATTTTTTACTTAGGTTAATTAACCGGACATTATATTAATTATCTGCCAGCTAGTTTCGCAACTGCTGCAATTAGCTCATCTGGTTCTGCTGGCTTAGAAACGTGCAGCTGAAAGCCTGCGGTCAATGCCTGTTGCAGGTTATATTCTCCAGCATAAGCAGTCAGGGCGATCGCTGGTATCTGTCCACCTTGTTCTGGTGGCCAGGTTCTAATTTCGCGGATCAGCATATAGCCGTCCATTTCGGGCATACCGATATCGCTTAACAGGATGTCGAACTTTAACTCCGTTAGGACTTGTAGTACCTCAATAGCTGATGACACAGATGTGACTTGGGCCCCATCCTCTTCGAGTAGGAAACTGATAAAATCCCGCGAATCAGCATCATCATCTACAACCAGTATTTTGATTCCTTGCAGACTCCTAAATTTAGGGTTCACTTCTCCCTCTTTTTCGCTCTCTTCTGTGGGCGCTTTGCTGTGTTAAAGCGGTAGCTTGACTGTAAAAGTCGCCCCATGTCCTGATTAGGGTAGGGGATGCATCTGCCATTTAACGAAAACGAATTCGATTTTCAATTAAAATCCTGGCTAAAAAGCTGTCCTAGGAATGTCCAACAATATTAGCGAGCAAAGATACCAAGCATAGTTTAGAGAGTATTTCTTCTTGACCTTCAATCTTTAGCTAAGTAGAGTGGCGCAAAAAAACCGAAGTATGTAACGAAAAGTAAAGTTGTCTAAAAACCTCTTCGCTTCTGCCTTCTGCCACGGCAGTTGCTCTACTTGGGGAGACCCCAAGACCGCACTGCCTCCTCTGCCATTTGCCTTGTCATAACGACAATTTTTAACGCCGACCTCCTTACCTCTTGCAAAAGACATCATCTCTGGCGCTCCTAACGTATATTGATTTTTTTTGTTCTGTCTAATGCAATATTTTAAATATAAGTCTTTTAGGCGTTGTTTTTTTAACATTTGCCGGAATTGTGGCTGGTCAATAATGCAAACGGTAGACCAAATTAACTATTAACTCATAACTATGACGTTTTATTTGATTATCAGCTTTTCATAACTTATGTCAGCGTTTTTTGTTTGAAAAACCACTTCAAAAGCTCATTTTTCGCTTATAGCTAATTTTTTCTCAATTTATTTCTAATTATTGTCTGAGCTAACCCCCTTTTGGGGTGTACTCTCGATATACAGTAACTCTCACAATAGACCGTTGCCATAATTTACACCTTGAGGTAATACCATGAGAAATTATGCTGGCAAACAGGAATTTCTATCCAGTCAAATCACAAATCAATGTTTTCAGCAAAAGGATTTTAGTGGATATGACTTGAGTGGAATTGATTTGAGAGCAGTTGATTTAAGTGGTTTTAACTTGATAGGAGCAGATTTGCGTGGTGCGAATCTATGTGGCTGTATTCTTACTGGTGCTAACCTAAGTCGGGCAAACCTCATGCAGGCTGCTTTGTGTGAAGCAGATTTGAGTGCAGCTGATTTAAGTGAAGCTAAATTAATTGAAGCATCTTTGATTGAAACAAAATTAGTGCGAGCAAATCTCACAAGAGCTAAGCTATGTGGCGCAATACTTTTAGAAGCAAATTTAACTAATGCCAACTTGACTGATGCAGACCTAACATGGGCAAACTTAACAGAGGCCAACCTAAATGAGGCAAAGCTTTGGGGAACCAATTTGATTTATGCAAAACTGTGGGACACTATCATGCCCGACGGTACAATTCAGGAACCTCAAATAGTCTTTTTTTTATAAATAGATAAAAGGCAATAGAAAATTAATTTTCCATTGCCTTTTATTAAAGTTCGTTCAACAATTGCTGAATTAAAACTCGCGTTGCGAGAAAATGAGAATAGCGATCGCTAACAACATGAAACTATATAACAAGCCATAACCAGCATTAGTTATTAATGCAGTTGCTCCCGGAAGTGCTTGCAGTCCATAAACAGCATCATTCTTTAAATCTAATCGAGATAAATCTGGCAATATCAGATATAGAGCTTGAGTGAGACGCTCAATGCCTGGGTTACGGCTAAGACGACCAAATTGTAATAAATCTTGAGTTACATTCCCCATTAAATACACGCTAGAAGTTAAAACTATCGCTAATAAAGAACCAGTAAAAGCGCCAAAAGTAATTGCTAAAGCAGCGATTAAGGACATCTGTAAAAATAAGAAAATTACCGCAATTAAAATGCTCGGCATTGCATGATCAATGTGCCTAACTTGCAAAAATCCCAAATAAATCACCGTCATCATGGTGACGAGTACGGCTAGCACTGCTGATAACCCCAAGTATTTACCGAGGATAAATTCACTGCGGCTGACAGGTTTAGCAATTAACACTAAAATTGTCCGCTTTTCAATTTCTTTGTTAATCATTCCTGTACCAACAAATACAGCAACGATTAGAGCGATGACGCTCATCACCACGATCCCAAAATCCAAAAATATTTTATCTTCGGTAGTGGCGGCAAATTCAGGAATTAGGCGAAAGGCAACGGCGAGTATGAGCGTATAAAAGCCAATAATGTAAAGAATGCGATCGCGTATTACTTCCTGAAATACATTCTTGGCTAACACAAAAGTTCTGCTAAAATTCATCATAATTTACTTAACAGTTAATAGTTCAATAATTTGGCTGTGATTAAAAACTCAAAATTAAAAATTCAGTTTTTGCATCCTGAATTTAAATTTATTTTCTCTTTAGCGCTGTGCTGGCGGCGGCCCTATAATAGGTTTACTAACACGACCACACTCAATTTCTGCAACGACATTTGTCTCCTCTGACTGATTAGTAGTAAAATTACTTGTAGATTCTGCAATTGGTCTAATCTGACACGATTTCTTCAGGTAATAACCATTTGGGTTAGAAGTAGGGCCAGTCCAGATGCTGAGTATATCTAGTATATATTCGTCTTTTTTCGCAGGATTAGGATTTGATACACGCGGTTCAATTAGCCATAATTCTTTTTCTTCGTTTATTTTTAAGCGTTGGTCTTGTAATAGCCTCTGGCTCAGGTTTCTGAGATTTATATTCGCATTTTGTAGCCATTTTTCTACTTGCGACCAAGGTTGTTTGGATATTTGTTCTTCTACTAGTGGTTGCAGTTTGCTTAAAATTACAGCACCATTTGGTGAGACTCTAGCTGGAGGCTCAGTTCTAATAACAAAGACACTGCGGTTAAACTTTTCTGATTGCAAACTAGGATATCCTTCTAACCAATTATTGACAACAAAGTAAAACTGAAGCCAGCAACTTAATAGCATAGAACTGGCAATTAATACTATAACTTTTTGTCGGTCTTGTGGTTTAGGAATCTGAGCTTTGGCATCAGTACCACTCCCCTCAAAAAACTCTGGTATGGCAGTAATTAGTGCCGAAATTGTTGGCCAATAAACAATTGTTCCTGATGAAATCCCATCCTCGTTTTGTCCAAAGGCAAAAACACTAACTAAGAAACCAGTGATTACGGCTCCTACTGGCATAAAAGTGCCAGGAACCCTTAAAGGGTCATCAGTGGTATACCAAGCTGTACCAGCAATTAAAAATAACCAACCAAAAAATCCAATTGTATCTCTTATAGGATTAGTAGCAAAAGACGAAAGTGCCCAAGAAAAAAGGCTCAAATAAATTAATGTTTGCCAAGAATAAGCCTTATCTGGAACCAATAAGTTTCTGATTCTTGCGTAAATGCCAGTAAAAAATTTGGATAGACCTAGTAAATCTTTAAATAATACATTCATTTTGTTACCCCTATATTACTCATTAATCAATATATATTTTTGGCAATGGACTAAATTTATTTAAAATTAGGACGAAATAGTAAAACCAAAGTAATCGCACTATAGCTTAAGGAATTAGCTATCAATAAAGTAGTGAATAAATGGGTATTCTGCAATTTGTATCTGTTTGCCTGACGCAATTTCATCCGCTGGTTTTGAGTATCTTCTTGCTTTTTACCTACCTCTTCATTTAATAAGAGCGAAAAACCTCTTAAGAGAAAGAATTTAACCAGAAAAGTTCCAAAGAAAATGATAAAGGCTGTTAAAATAATTAAAGCTTGTGTAGACGGTTTAAAAGTATTAAAAAAGATATAATTGATTAATTCTGTTCGTAAGTCTATTGGTAGCATTGGTTCTATCACATAAAAGACTATCCAACCAATTACGCTAGAAAAGAGATTGATAGCAATGGCATAAAAAATGCTAGTTCTCTTGTCAAATTTCAGCCGAGAGTTAAAAACATATGCTTCTATGGCGATCGCAAGCAGTATAAATAATAAGTTAAACAAAATTGCACCAATGGGCAAAAGCCTGGGAAGTGTCCAATCTTCTAACATAAAGGGTCAAAGGTAAGGATCAACTTTAGAGAGTATAACTGGGATAGCTAGTTTGTTGGGGGCAATTTCTCCTTGCTGTTGTCAGTTACTATGCTAGTGTGCCAGTATTCCTCTATTTAAGCTAATTAATACATTTTGCTAACTCTTGTACGTAGTGGTGCGCCACACAAACTTTGCTTGGTCACAAGCTCTTGAGGCTGGGGAAACCAAGAAGTTACATTTAAACACTCTTTCTCCCCCTGTTACCCCCGCTCAAAGAGTTTGGCCTCACCTGACAATTTTGGGTTGGTCGAGTACTAGGTGTGGCGATCGCTGCCCTACCTCAGAGTGCAAGACGTTCGGTAAGATTAAGAACTGCCACGTTACAGCTTTTTGAAAGATGACAAGGAACGGTATCGGTATTCGCACGGCGCAAGTGCGTCCTGAACGGCTCATTGGTCAAATTCACGTCTACGACGGCGCGGGGAAAGGAAAATCCCAAGCAGCTTTAGGGGTGGTTTTGCGCTCGATTGGTTTGGGGATAAACACACCGAACAATTCCAACCGCGTCTTATTACTACGGTTTTTAAAAGGGCCAGAACGTGATTATGACGAAGATGGAGCAATTACAGCCTTACAGCGCGGTTTTCCTCATTTAATTGATCAGGTTCGGACTGGGAGAGCAGAATTTTTTGGCCCAGAAGAAATCACTCCTTTTGACTGTGCTGAAGCAGCGCGGGGTTGGGATGTGGCCAAAGGAGCGATCGCCTCTGGTTTGTATTCAGTTGTAGTCTTAGATGAACTCAACCCTGTCTTAGATTTAGGTTTACTTCCAGTTGATGAGGTGGTACGGACACTCAAATCGAAACCCCAGGAATTAGAAATCATTGCGACTGGACGCGCAGCACCGCAGAAGTTGCTCGATATTGCGGATTTACACTCAGAAATGAAACCGCAACATCACCCAACAGCAAAAGCATTGTTAATTGAGGGAATTGAAATTTACACTGGTGCTGGTAAAGGCAAGTCTACCAGCGCTTTAGGTAAAGCATTGCAAGCCATAGGTAGGGGAATCAATCATCCAGGTTCTACCCGCGTCATGATTATGCAATGGCTCAAAGGTGGTAGTGGTTACACAGAAGATGCAGCGATTGCCGCCTTGCAGCAGACATATCCTGAAGTAGTAGATCATCAACGTTGTGGGCGAGATGCGATCGTTTGGCGCAATTCTCGGCAAGAATTGGACTATGTAGAAGCCGAGAGGGGTTGGGAAATTGCCAAAACTGCGATCGCCTCTGGATTGTACAAAACCATCATCCTCGATGAACTCAATCCTACCGTAGACCTAGAATTACTTCCCGTAGAACCGATTGTGCAAGCCTTACTCCGCAAACCCCGTGACACAGAAGTTATTATTACTGGTCGGTGTCAAAATCATCCCACATACTTCGACTTAGCTAGCGTTCACTCCGAAGTTTACTGCCACAAACACTATGCCAATCAAGGTGTAGAACTCAAACGTGGGGTAGATTTTTAGATAGTTAATAGTTAGTGAAACTGAGAATCAATAATTGATAACTGAAAATTATGGAAAACAATAATTTGCTTGACTTAGTGACCGGGGTAGTGGCGATCGCTATTATTTTAGGTGGTTTTTTGATGATGTTCACTACTGTATTCACCACCAAAAAAAGCACTAATAAATAGAAATTAAAGCGATGAAGATAGTTTTACATTCATAAATAGGCGTTGCTGAAGTAGTAGGGTGCGTTTACGGAGTGTAACGCACCATCTCTAGTTTCAAGATGCTAAGACTTCACTCAGGATAACAACAGCTAAACCAGGAACATTACGAAAGCCTTTATCATTAGTAATAAATTGGTTACAGCTAATAGATAAGGCTGTGGCTGCATGGATTGGATAGCATCTGGTGTTTTTAGGTTGGTAGTAGCTCAAAGATTTGCAGCTTGTCGCAGTATGGTTGTACGGTGACTAATTATCTGTCGTCGTGACAAATTATTGTCATCGGTCAAATGCTTGTACAGTATATTTTATAGCGTTTTTACAAAATTAGATAACTTCTTCATTGTGACAAAATAAATGTCGTTATCCGTAATTATGACAAATTAACTGTCGCTTCTCAGAATAGAAAAAAGCTTTTGTGTATTTTCATAATGACAAATTGACTGTCGCTTTCTGTATATTTAGGATAACAATATGTATTTATAAAAAACTTATGTATTATGAACAGTCAGCAAAATCCAGATTTAGCTGTTCATACCTCGGCAATTCCTACAGAAGGCTTACAAGGAGAAAGTGATCAACCTCTTGAGAGGAATGTGATTGTCACAGAACTTTCAGAGGAAGCCCAACTCAAACTAGAGGTAATCCAAAGTTTGCTGGAACCATGCGATCGCATTACCTATGGGCAGAAGTTGAAAGAGGCTGCGGAAAAACTAGGTGTATCGGTGCGAACTGTACAGCGACTGGTTAAAAAGTGGGAGCAAGATGGCATAGTCGGCTTCACTCAAACTGGCAGGGGTGATAAAGGAAAGCATCGAATTGGTGAGTTTTGGGAAAACTTTATTCTCAAGACTTATAGGGAAGGCAATAAGGGTAGTAAACGTATGACCCCTAAACAAGTTGCCGTTAGAGTTCAGGCTAAAGCCCGTGAGTTGGAGGACTCAAAGCCGCCCAATTACAGAACCGTGTTACGGGTATTAGCACCTTTATTGGAAAAGCAAGAAAAAGCCAAAAGTATCCGTAGCCCAGGTTGGAGAGGAACTACGCTTTCAGTTAAAACTCGTGAAGGAAAAGATTTATCCGTAGATTACAGCAATCATGTTTGGCAATGCGATCATACCCGTGTAGATGTATTGCTAGTGGATCAACATGGTGAATTGCTAAGTCGTCCTTGGCTAACAACAGTAATTGACACCTACTCTCGTTGCATTATGGGTATCAACTTGGGATTTGATGCACCGAGTTCTCAAGGGGAACTTATGGGAAACCAGAACACTTTTATACAGATGGCGGTAAAGATTTTCGCTCTAACCACTTGAGTCAGATTGGGGCGCAGTTAGGTTTTGTCTGTCATTTACGCGATCGCCCTTCTGAAGGCGGAGTAGTAGAGCGTCCTTTCAAAACATTGAATGACCAACTATTTTCAACGCTTCCTGGCTATACCGGATCTAATGTGCAACAACGCCCAGAAGATGCAGAGAAGGATGCAAAACTGACTTTACGAGAACTAGAACAGTTACTTGTTCGCTACATCGTTGACCGCTACAACCAAAGTATTGATGCACGAATGGGGGATCAAACTCGCTTTGGTCGTTGGGAAGCGGGATTACCTTCAGTACCAGTGCCAATCGAAGAACGTGATTTAGATATTTGCCTAATGAAGCAGTCACGGCGCACAGTGCAAAGAGGGGGATGCTTACAGTTTCAAAATGTGATGTACCGAGGTGAATATTTAGAAGGATACGCTGGGGAAACGGTCAATTTAAGATATGACCCCAGAGATATTACAACGGTACTGGTTTATCGCCAAGAGAAAAGCAAAGAGGTTTTTCTGACTCGCGCTCATGCTCAAGGTTTGGAGACTGAGCAACTTTCATTAGATGAAGCTGAGTCCGCAAGTCGTAGACTGCGTAATGCAGGTAAAACTGTCAGCAACCAAGCTTTATTGCAAGAAGTCATTGAGCGTGATGCTCTGGTAGCAAATAAAAAAAGCCGCAAGGATCGACAAAAATTGGAGCAAGAAATTCTGCGTTCTACTGCGGTGAATGAAAGTAAAACAGAGTCCTTAGCATCTCCTGTTATGGAACCAGAAGAAGTGGAATCTCCTACTCCGGTTCAATCTTCATCTCAAGAACTAGAGGTGTGGGACTATGAACAACTGCGTGAAGAATACGGATTTTAAACAATGACAGATGCACAAGCGATCGCCAAGCAATTGGGTGGGGTGAAACCAGATGATGAGTGGTTGCAAGCTGAAATTGCTCGTCTCAAGGGTAAGAGTATTGTTCCATTACAGCAAGTGAGGTCTTTGCATGATTGGTTGGATGGAAAACGTAAAGCACGGCAATCTTGTCGAGTAGTTGGAGAATCACGCACGGGGAAGACAGTTGCTTGTGATGCTTACAGATACAGGCAAAAAGTACAGGCGGAGGTGGGAAGACCACCAATTGTCCCTGTAGTTTATATTCAGCCACCCCAAAAATGCGGTGCAAAGGATTTGTTTGGCGAGATTATTGAGTATTTCAAATTTAAAGCAACTAAGGGAACAGTATCAGATTTTCGCGGCAGAACAATGGAGGTATTAAAAGGCTGTGGCGTAGAAATGATCATTGTTGATGAAGCTGATCGGCTTAAGCCTGAGACTTTTGCAGAGGTGCGTGATATTTATGACAAGTTGGGCATTGCTATTGTTTTAGTAGGAACTGACCGTTTAGAAGCAGTAATTAAGCGCGATGAACAAGTTTATAATCGCTTTCGGGCTTGTCATCGTTTTGGGAAGTTGTCAGGGAAGGATTTTCAAGAAACTGTACAAGCCTGGGAAGATAAGGTTTTAAAGTTGCCATTGCCTTCTAATCTCATTAGCAAGGATATGCTGCGGATTTTGACTTCGGCAACAGAAGGTTACATTGGTCGGCTAGATGAAATTCTCAGGGAAGCAGCAATTCGTTCTTTATCAAGGGGATTAAAGAAAATTGACAAGGCTGTTTTGCAGGAAGTGGCGCAGGAGTATAAGTGATGGCAGCACCAGATGTTAAGCCTTGGCTTTTTATTATCCAACTTTATGAAGGGGAAAGCCTGAGCCATTTTCTAGGTCGATTTAGACGTGCTAACCATTTATCTCCTAGTGGGTTGGGTAAATTGGCAGGTATTGGTGCAGTGGTAGCACGGTGGGAAAGGTTTCATTTTAATCCTCGCCCTAGCCAAAAAGAGTTAGAAGCGATCGCATCTGTAGTAGAAGTAGATGCAGACAGGTTAGCTCAAATGCTGCCACCTTTGGGAGTGGGAATGCAGCATGAGCCAATCCGCCTGTGTGGGGCTTGTTATGCTGAAGCACCTTGTCACCAAATTGAATGGCAGTATAAGTCGGTATGAGCAACAAGCTTACCTCTGACCGCTAATTGCAAAATTATTTCTCGTAACTTGTCAATTGCATTTGGTGCATCAGTCAATAATTCAAAATTCTGAAAAAACTTATCTACTTTCATTTAAATGGATTCACAATTTGTAATTGACTATCTACCACTAACCCATCCTGCATATCTTCAGAATAGAGAATACTTGCTCCCGCAGCTAAAGCACAAGCAACAATTAAACTATCCCAAAAAGAGAAATTAAATCGACTGCGGAGGTTAGAAGCAGATTCAAAAATAGTTAGGTTAAACTCTACCACAGTGCAGCGACGATAAAGCGACTGAATCACAGCTTTCACTTGCTCCTCATTAAAGGCTGCTTTTTTCAGTAAATTATTAGAAATCTCATTAACAACCTGTGTACTGATAATTATTCCTTCAGCATCCGTAATAGTAATAGCAATATTACGCTTTCTTTCTCTTTCTGCAAATTCTATTTTTTGGTCGTCAAACAAACGATAAAGCCAAACATTTGTATCAACGAATGATGCACCAGATGTCATAATTAGCGATTGTAAATTTCTTCACGGCTGAGAAATCCATCCACCTGCACAGGGTTCTCTGTCAATTCATCAATTATGTCTCTTTTTCGAGATGACTTTTTATTTACTAAAACAATTACCTTAATATCATCTCCTTCACTGAGTTCCTGTTTGTACTCATCAGGAATCTGAATTAAACCGTTTTGAATTTTTGCTTGAAATTCAACTGCATTTAGCATAATTAATTCCTCTTATATGGAGAATATAAATCAATTGTAACCGCATTTTTTTATCACTCGTCCCTCTTCAATGCTTCCATTAATTCAAATTTCAACTTACTCCGCACCTCACCCAATTCCGTCATGAGTTTTTGATGCTCTGCTAACATCTCATCTAAATCAGCGTGTTCTACATCAACTTTGTGAGGATTCTTAATATCTAGGTTGTAATTATTCGCTTTTAAATCTGCAATTGAAACCTGCCAAGCAAATTCATTTTCCTCGCGGTTATCCCACCATTCTTGCTCCGGTGCAAACTCCTCAAAGCGAATCGGCTTAGTTTTCGAGTATGACTTATACCCTGCTGGATAAGAGTGTTCATAATACCAAATGGTTTCTGTTGGTTCCCCTTTCGTGAAAAATAGCAGATTAGTTTTAATACCTGTGTAGGGATTAAATACACCATTGGGTAAGCGGACAATTGTATGCAGATTGCAATCTTGCAGCAGTTTTTCTTTAATCCGCGTCTTCACACCTTCCCCAAACAGCGTTCCATCTGGTAGAACTATTGCGCCTCTACCGCCTTCCTTAAGTAAATGAGCAATCAGCACCAGAAATAAATCTGCCGTTTCTCTGGTGCGGAATGTAGCGGGAAAATTGTCCTCAATTCCATCTTCTTCCATCCCACCAAAAGGCGGATTAGTGATAATTACATCCACCCGTTCGTGAGGACTATAATCGCGTAATGGTCGTGCCAAAGTATTATCATGTTCTGCTGACGGCACATCAATACCATGTAAAATCAGATTCGTTACACAAAGGTTAAAAGGTAACGGCTTTGGGAGCATCCACTTTTGGCAGAAACACTCAAATAGCAAGTAAACCGTTAAG
>NZ_JCACKA010000148.1:0-12477 GCF_059505145.1 Mojavia sp. | reverse complement strand
GCGTACTATCTACGCTAACCTGTTTTTTATTCCCCACACCTTTTTTCGTTCACCCTCGGAAATGCTGGTTCCATAGAGGTCTTAGCTCATGATTCAGTGGAAGTGCTGCGGAAGCCAACGGCGAATGCAGGCAGTTCCATAACAAGTTTGGCCCAACGAGGATCTACCGGAGCTGGCGGTAACATCAAGATTGAAACTGTGCGGTTAAGTCTGCGCTCTGGAGGAGTGATATCATCAGGCACATTTGGGCAGGGTTCGGGAGGTAACGTATCTATCACTGCTTCCGAAGGAGTACAAGTAATCGGAAAGTCACTCACTGGTAATTCTCCTAGCAGAATATCAGCTCGAACTGGAGGAACTGGAAAAGCCGGAAATCTGACAATCGAAACAGGACGATTAACTGTCACTGATGGTGGAAGAGTAAATATTGGTGGTGAAAAAATTCAAAAAAATCTCAACTTTCAACCAGGACAAGGAAATGCCGGAACTCTCCGAATTAACGCAGACATTATCAATCTAGACATAGGTACAATCACAGCTGGCACAGTCAGCGGCACAGAGGGCGAAGGAGGCGACATTTTCTTGCACTCTAGTGACTTGCGATTACGTAACAGTGTCATTACCGCAACTACTGGGGGTGATGGCGACGGCGGCAACATCACCATCAATACAGACATTCTAGCTGCCTTAGAAAACAGCAGCATTACTGCCAATGCCTTTGAGGGACGCGGTGGGAACATCCAAATCAACACTAGAGGCTTTTTTCTTTCCCCCGATAGCCAAGTTACAGCAAATTCTGAAAGAGGAGTTAATGGTATAGTTCAAATCAATCTTTCAGAAAACCAACCAAAAATTACTAAACCACAGACTGAGGCAATTTTAGTAACTCCCAAAATAACTTCTGTCTGTCAAGGACGCTCAAACTCAACTGTTAGTAATAATAGATTTGTGATTACTGGTACAAACGGACTGCCACCTAACCCTGACGACATTCCAGATACTAACCTTGCTTGGCACGACAATTCTATTCTAATTCCGCTTAAAAATCGTTTAGAAGAAACAAAATCAACAGCACTCCAAGAAACTGTAAAAATTGTAGAGGCGCAAGGCTGGAGGAAAACTGCTGATGGAACAATTATCTTAACAGCAGAACCTAATACCGTTATTATTAGTACCTCTCCATCTGCTCACTCTTGCAAGTCCTCGGCAACGCAAGTATCAGGGACAGAAATTGCGCTCTAGCCCTCTTCCGCCACTCTGGGGTGAAACCTTAATTTTCGTTCGCTGCAACGTAGAGACTTCGTTAATTGTTCTAAGGCTGATGAAACAGAGCTAAATATGATTAAACTTCGACATTTGTTCAAGTATTTGTTCATAGGTGTTATTGGATTGTCTCTTGCTGTAAGCCAACCACAAAATAACTTGGCTCAAGAAGTAAATGGAGAATTACAAAAACAAAATCAAGCCCAATCATTAACTCAAAAGGGTAATGAACAATTGAATTTAGGTGAGGCGGAAGAAGCCCTTGCAACCTGGAAAGAAGCTACTAAAATTTATCGTCAACTCAAACATTATGATGGTATTGTTGGAAGTTTAATCAACCAAAGCCTAGCTCTACAAGCTTTAGGCTTACAAACTCGTGCTTGTAATACACTTATAGAAGCTTTGAATTTAAATACAATAAATGATTGGATTTGCGATACATCATCTCAGCAATTTAGTGAATCTACAGCACAATTGTTACTTGCAGCCATTAATAAACAAGTTCCTTTATCAGTCAACTTACTAGGATTGCATAATTTAGGAAATGTCTTACGGCGTTTAGGTAAACTTTCTGAATCAGAAATAATTTTAGAAAAAACTTTATTCCTTGCTCAAAAAGCATCTATTTCAGAACGTGGTACGGTTTTGATTTCATTAGGAAATACCAAAAAGTCTATCTACAAGCAGCTTCGAGATCAATATATTTATATAGAAGAACCTCTATTTAAAAAAGAGATATTCGGTTTGATTCAACAAAAAGCGTTAAAGTCACTTGAGATCTATCAACAGGTAGAGAATATTTCTACTGTGTCTCAAGGAGTAAAACTACAATCTCAGTTAGAACGTTTGAATTTGCTATTAGATTTTGAAGAATGGTTAAAAGCAGAATCAAAATTAGATTATAAACAGCTAGCCGAACTTATTTCTAAAATTCATGAACAGATACAACCTTCCATCAAGCTAATCATCGAAAATTCTTCTGCATTTCCCAACTACCAATTAGTCAATCCCTTTACGCCAAACTCAACTTCGCTAATAGTCTAAGTCAAATTCCAAGTCAAAATTTTCATTCAGTAGCTACTGAGTATGCCCAATCAGTTTTACGAAAGGCTGAAATCATAAATAACGAACGATTACAATCCTATAGTCTTGGTACTTTGGGCAAATTACAAAGTCAGCAAACTGAAACATATTTTCTGAAAGCCTTAAGCATAGCTCAATCAGTTCAAAGTTGGGATATAGCATATCAATGGCAACAACAATTAGGAGATTTATACCAAAAACAACTCAAATACGATAAAGCCCTTGATGCTTACGCTAAAGCCCTTGAAAATCTCACTCAAGTTCGTAATAATCTCTTGTCAACTAATGCTGACTTGCAGTTTTCTTTTTATGAGCGAGTAGAGCCTGTATATCGAAATTATCTACGATTACTTCTAGCAAGCCCTAACCCCAATCTCAAACGAGTCATTCAAGTTTATGAACAACTTCAAATAGCAGAGTTAGAAAACTTCCTTCAGTGCGGTAGACTTAACTTTATCACATTAAATAAGGTTCCCAAAAATCATATTACAACAGTAATTCATATCATTAATTTAGATAATTATATAGAAATACTTGTACAATCTCCTAACCAATCACTGCATCGTCACTCTGTTAATGCAGATTTAATTCAAAATTCTGTTGAAAATTTTTTACAAACTTTACAAGATCAGAAATTTGCTGATACCCAAGAATCTGTAGTCCTTTCTTATTCCCAAACGATTTATAATCACCTCATCGCACCTATCAAAAAATATCTACCATCATCTGGAACCCTAGTTTTCACTCTTGACAAGACTTTTCAAAGTATTCCTATGGGTTTACTACATGATGGCGAAAATTACTTGTCAAAAAATTATAGTATTGCGACAACAGTAGGTTCGCGCATTAGACCACCTAAAGCTTTAGGCAAAGAACAGCTAAAAGCCTTAATTGCTGGGCTTTCTAAACCTAGCCCTAGTTTCAATGCTCCTAATGCTCCTCAAGGTTTAAAACCTTTACCACAAGCAGAACAAGAGGCACTAGATGTCAGACAACAAACTAAGGGTTCAGCAAAGTTGCTCAACGAAAGTTTTACTAGTGAAAAATTTCAACAAGAGTTAAAAACAGCTAATTTCCCCATAGTTCACGTTACAACACATGGTCAGTTTAGCAGTGATCCAAAACGAACAGTCCTTTTAGCTTGGGATAGACCAATTAATGTTCGAGAATTTGATGGTTGGTTAAAAGCTCAACAAAATCAAGATCCGATTGAGCTATTAGTTCTCAGTGCCTGCCAAACAGCTAAAGGAAACAAACGCTCTACCTTGGGAATCGCTGGAGTCGCAGCACAAGCAGGAGCACGAACTATTGTAGCTAGTCTCTGGCAAGTAGATGCTGACTCTACAGCTATGCTCGTTGGAGAATTCTACAAAGGTTTAAACAGTAAGCTCACCAAAGCACAAGCACTCAGAGAAGCACAATTACACCTGCTGTCAAATCCACAATACCAACACCCTTACTATTGGGCGGGATTTGTTCTAGTTGGTAGCTGGCTTTGAGTTTCCAATAATCTCAACTGAGATTCCAATATTCTTAAACGTTCTTGAGCGATCGCCAATTCCTCTGAGTTACGCTCTACTCTTGCTAGCCCAACTGCTTTTGTATATACACGTTTTGCTTCTTCTGGCAACCATGCCTCTATATAGCGATCGCCTAATATTCTATAAACAGACGGATTCTGACTTTTTGCTCTTGCTCGCTCCTTTAAAGTTTCGATTGTTTCATTTAACAAGCCTTCAGACATATAAATCGCATTTAAATCAACAAAAATTTCATCTGGAGCCAAACCTAAAGAATTAATTTGCTGTACTACTTGATTAATTTGCTTGATTTTGCTTTCAGATAATAAATGAACTACCGAAGAATCTGCACTGATAGGAGAATTACCGCTGTTAACAATAACAGTGATTGTGAAGGCGTTGCCATACTGTAATTCTTTTCGATCACTTGGATATGACAATGTAGTATCTTTGACTTCAGTTTGCCAATCTACACCAGGGCCTTTAACTAATACCGTATAACTAGTAGCCCCAGTTACAGCAGACCACGAAATTAAAGGTCGGTTATTGATTAAAATTTTTCCATAGGGCTGGATTATCTTTGGTGCATTCTCATTTCCATTTGGGCCTTTGCGAGTGGGGCAATTATTTAAAGTTAATGGTGTACATCGCCGTGCTGAAGATGGTTGTAGCGGAGTACATAAGTCTTCAATTTTTAAAAAACTACTTTGCTGGATTTTGAAACGCTTTTTATTTGAATAGCAAAGAATCTCAACTCTAGCATTCTGGTTTGGGTAAATTCGATCTCCCTTGCACAACAGGTTCCCAGATTGTAAATTTCGACCCATCGGTTCGCTACACCAACGTTTACCTACCTGTAGGGACTGACCTCTTGTACTGCTAGTATTTAAACAAAGTAAGATTGATGTAACAGCTATAAATTGTACACTTAATAGTTTGTATATTGTAAATTTGGAGAAAATCTGCATTATAAATTTTATGTCAATATTCGTAATTTTTACAATACAAGAAATTGGCTGTTAACAAAAGCCTTAAGGCGATGATTTTGGCACAACATCTCCTAATAATCTTTTTAAGATTTGCAATCGCCAACGTTGAACTTCTGGCAAGCTGGATTCAGCAATTAAGCAAACCTCCCAAGAGATTCTAGCATCATTAATTTGACCCAATGCTTCCTGAGCTTGTGCTAGTAAACAATAAGCATCTATTCTTTGAGTATCTAGTTCTTTCGCTTTTTCTAAATATATTTTGGACTCGCTGTACCTCTTTTGCTCTAATTTAGCCCATCCTATAGTTTTATACAAAGCTGCCTTTAGTTCAGGGTCTTTAGCTTTTTGTAATCCTTGTTCTGCCGTCAAAATAGCAACAGTATATTCACCTTGAAGATTTTTGATTCTTGCTAAATTACTGACAGCATCTAGAGCTAACTCACTACTTTCTATAGCTAATTTATATTGTTTTTCTGCTAAATTATATTTACCTAAATCATCATAGAAATTTCCTAAACCATAATGTGATTCCCATTTATTAGGTTTAAGCTTGAAGACAGCCGCATAACTGTTATTAACACACCTTATATCTTGCAATTGTTGACATACTAAAGCTAAATTATTATATGCAGTATCATTTTCTGTATTATATTTAATAGCTAATTCATAATATTTTCTAGCCTGTTCAGGAGAAACATCACGCCGAAATCCCTGTTCTACATAAAAGTCAGATACTAATTTTGCTATATCAGGTTTAATATTTATTGCTTGGTTAAATTTATTTCGAGCTTCATAAAAACGATTTTCTTTTTGAGCTTTTCTTCCTTCGTTTAGCAGATACTCTGCTATCGCTGGATGCGATACCCAATATAATCCAAAAATACTTAACACCCCTACAATAATTACACCAATTCCAAATGCCTTTGATTTAACCACTCGGTTAATCTTTGATTGCAGTGGTATACGTTCTAATCTTTGCAGAATTACCCGTGTAGTCTGTGGGCGCTGCCCAGGTAGGGGAGCCATTAACTCATCAATAAAATCTGCAAAGGGTTTATCAATTTGAGGTGCTTTATTCCTCCAAATTAACTTTCCCGTTTTTTCATCTTTAGGTAACTTATTTAATTGGATCGCAGTTAATAAATATACAAAAGTTCGACCTAAAGCAAAAAAGTCAGACTGTGGTACTGCTTGCCCTTCAATTTGTTCTATCGGTGAATAGCGAGGTGTAACAATAGATGTGATTTCATAGTTTCCTACTCTTGTACTAGTGCCACCACTTGCACTAATTTTTGCCATATAAGTATTAGTTAACCGCCTGACTGCACCAAAATCTACAAGTGCTAACTGACCATTTGGTTGAAGTATGATATTAGAAGGTTTTATATCTCTATGAAAAAACTCTGTATGATGTACTAAATCTAAAATATCAACTAACTGTCTGAGCCAGTTTAAGGCTAGGCTTTGTGAAATTTTTCCATTATTTTTTATACATTCATCTAAGTTTTCTCCGTCGATTTTATCCATAACCAAACATCTTAGTTCTAACGGACTATTATTAGGAGTAAACGTAAAAAAATCATCTGATTCAACGTGAGGAATATTTGGATGTTGAATCAGCCGTAAACTCATAAACTCTTGCTCAATGAAACTACGCAATTTAGGTGAGTTCCATTTTAAAACTTTCATTACTCGTCGCTGTTGCCGATCATCAACTTCAAAAACCTCAAAATAATCATAAGGATTATCGGTTAATGCTTTTATAGGCTTAATTAAATGAATTCTCCCATTGATAACTAAAGATGTACCACAAGAAAGACAATTTTCAATATCGTCCGGATTCTGACGGTGGACACACAGCGGGTTGATACAGTAACTCACATTCTTTAAAATTGTGTTAATAACTATAGTTGAGCCTTAGAGCTTCTTGTTTCAGACTACCTAAGATAATCTTTATACTTAAATACTGATGAAGTTTTTTTTGAGTAAAAGTAATATTTAATTTATTACTTTTACAACAAGTTTACCTTAAAAATATATCTAAATAAAGTTCAAATCCTTTTACCACAAGGGTTTCAATTTTTGATTAAAAATTCCCTAGCCGTGTAGGTTATTCATACCTATGGCATTTGCCAATAGGTGTGAATCTAGAAATTACTCCATAATTGGAGGGGTTGATGAAGTCGGCGGAAAAGTCCCCTTTATGGAAAATTGTTGTTTGTCAAACCTGCAACTATATGATACTCTAAACAGCTTTATTACTTAAAGTGTTTAGTTTGTTACTTTATGCTAAAAATAGATTTATTTTCCAAAATATAGTAATATTTGATATAACATTAGGTAATTATACGAACTGAATCTCTAGTCTGTGAATACCAAAGCAGGTATAAGAAGTATTACAAGATGAGTTCAGCTATGGATTCCAACATCAGCCAAAAAGTAAATTTACCAAACTCTATTGTCCTGACGCGCCGTGGACAAAAGCATAAAGATGCACAAGATTCAGGAAATGTAACTTTTGAGGAAGCTTTATCTGTAGTCAACGAGATGGTGTTTGCAAAAACAGGTAAACACCTAAATAAGCCTGAAATCGATGTGATGCGTGGAGCTTGGCATGATAAAGATTATGGAGAAATAGCCAGTGACTCGATTTATAAGCTTAATTACTTGCAACGAGTAGTTGGTGCTAGATTATGGGATACACTCTCAGATGTACTGGGAAATGGTGAAAGAGTAACTAAAAAAAGGTTGCGAGAATGTCTGGAGCAGGTTGTTCAAGAACATTACCTCCAATATGTAGCAAACAGTATCAATAAAGGACAAATTAAAGGTCGTAATCTCCCCGATTTTTCTAGTTTTTATGGGCGGACAAAAGAATTAGCTTCCTTGAAAGAAATAGTCTTTAAACAACGCTGCGTCTTATTATTAGGAGTAGCAGGAATTGGTAAAAGCACTTTAGCAGCTAAACTATTGGCAGAGTTTAGTTTAGAATCAGAACCTCAATTTGATTGCTTAATTTGGAAATCGGTTTCTCATGCACCATTATTTCAAGACTTTGTTTTAGATTTATTAGAAATATTACAACCTTCTAAATTATCTGACAGCGATTTACCTAAATATACACAAGCTATGATTACAATGCTCATCAAGCAATTGCAATCACGCCGTTGTTTATTAGTTTTAGATGAATATGACTCATTATTTAAAGCCATTGGCTTAGAGCAAAGGTTAGAGTATAGCCTGTTTTTTCGTAGATTTATAGAAGAGCTAGATCAAGGGTGCCTACTTTTAACCAGTAGATTTTTGACTGGCGATATTGAAAATATGTTAATTACTGAAAAGCCTATTGATTGTTTAAAGCTCGAAGGTTTAGATACAGATGCTGCAATAAATTTTTTAAATACTCAAGGTTTACATGATAAGGAAAAAATTTCTGATTTAGTTGAAACATATCGGGCCAACCCAGGAGAGATGAAAGCAGTAATTAATCGAATTAATCATTTTTTTGGTGGAGATTCAGAAACTTTTTTTGAACATAAAACTACACTTATTAGTAGTAGATTTGAAGCAATGCTCAACGAGATGTTTGGACAATTATTGAGTGACCTTCAAAGACAGATACTAATATATTTAGCAGAAAGAATAGCTTTAACTTCTCAGTCTGTCCAGTTTACACAGTTATTAAGTGACCCCAAGTTTAAAAACAATGTATCTGGCTCAACTTTAGAAGTAATTAGAGCATTGGAACAACTAGAAAGTATGTCCCTTATAGAAAGTAACAAAAATGCTGATACTAAAGCAATCACTTTCACTTTGCAACCTGTAATCAAAAAATACATTACAACAGATCCATTAGGCTTAGTACACGTTGCGGATACTTCAACTTTAAAATTTGCATCTTGATACAGGTAAATACAATGCAACGCTTCTCAAAAGCAGTATTCAAAATCTATAAGAAGCTGACCTACGCTATAACGCTATAAGTAAGTATCCCCAACAGATACCGCCAATTGCTCTTCAACTCGGTCAGCCAAAGGAGCATGGGTTCATATTAGAAGAACCCAATATACAAGTTTTCAAGTGCAAACCTAAGGCAAAATTTACACAGCTATGCTCTTAGGTTACTTGAGAAACGCCCTAAATTCATAGGGCAGAATATACAAAGATTCATTAAAACGGAGGTAAAACAACTAAGCAATCAAAATCTTAACTAGATGCGAAAAGACGCAAAGTTCTGTAAGATCTAGCTTGTCAATGTATAAAACCAATAATGGAGGAAAACGAGCAACACATAAAAATGTAGGCAAAACGCACTAAGAAGTGACGCTTTGCCTGAAGTTGAAAAACAGAATATTCCTAGAGCGGGGTTGATCTCGGTGTGACGAATAAAGTGGTAGGAGTTTGGCGACTTGTTCCACTAACTTGTCAAAGATACCCACGCTGCTTTACTTATGCCATTATAACGGTAAAGGTATACGTAAGGCCAGTTCTTGCTGACCTTTTTTGGCATTTTCACTAAAAATTTATATTTCTATTAAGTAAATTTTTGTAAAGCAGCGTCATCAAGACCAATTCGCAACTCGCAATTGCGGAGGTAATAAGATAATTAATCAATTTAGGGTCTTGTACCCTGCTTACCCTGTAGGATTTTGCTACAGGCGTAGAGATAATTGCGAATTGGAATCAGCCCCCTCTGAAACTTGCTAGTCACCAAGTAATCAGGGGAAAATACCATGAAAAATAACGATCGCCCAGTACTCCATACTGGTAGGGTGAGGCTGTCAGGTGTAGTAACTGCACCGCACGGACACAGCCCGAATTGTTCTGCATCTGGGGCATGGAAGGAAATACTAATTAGTTCATTTGTTGAAACGCGCTTTAAAAATGTCTTAGCAAGGACAACAGTATTGCCAAAAGTAGGCTGGTTCTGGCATCACCCCAACAGTACGCACGTAACGGATGAAGCAGTTGCGCTCATTGCGTATAACACAAATGATTACAAACAGATATTGATTAAACACAATCAGCTGACGAACACCCTACAAGATTTAGACCCTGTTGCTGAAGTATTGCTGTTGATTTCTCCTGTTGAAGATTTTGTGTTTGGCACAGTCTCAGAAACACGGGAGATGTTTAGTACCCACATCCTGTTTGTGCAAAAGTGCTATGGACAGAACTCACAGGCGAATTTATCCATAGCCCACCCCAACTCCTGTGCCGCAGGAACTATGACTTCAAAAGCTTATGCAAACAACGTTGGGGGTAGAAGCTGATGAGCCAAACCCCAACTGAATATCCAAACAATCTCACCGCAGCCGAGTATCATGAGCTAGCGGTGGGTAGTGCCATTCATCCTGCCTTGATCGAGCGCAACTTTTTCCACATAGAGGGAGAATCAGTTTACGATTACCTGTTTATCTCCGATAAAATTCCTCGCAAAAATGCAGGTCGAGTAACGGATGCATACATCAAAATGTATCAGCATCTCTTGGTGGGAGGGACGTGGATTGGGTCGCTTGACCCCTTCAAAAATTGGCAGCCAATGGAGTGGGGACGAATCAAACCAAACTTTCCCCGCATTGATTGGGACAAAGGTAAACCCGTTAAGTACGAGTCGCCCCCCAAAACCGCCAACCGTGTTACATATTTTGATGTTGCTAACCCAGTTTGGGATTTAGTTGCACGACGGTACAACATTAAGCGTTATCATTCACTTTTAGCGCTGCGCTTGCTGGATCAACTTAATCCACGCCTGTTTTGGGAATGGGTAATTGCTCATCCAGAAATTCCAATAATATTATGCGAGGGTGAGAAGAAAGCCGCTTGCTTGCTCTCTCTTGGATTTGTGGCGATCGCGCTGCCGGGAATTTGGAACGGGCGCGTTGGGAAACAAGATTTTGATGAACGGTTGCATCCTGACTTAGTACCAATGGCTCAAAGGGGACGCAAGTTCATTATATTATTCGACTACGAAACCAGAGCCAATACCCGGTGGTCAGTGTTTCAAGCAACTGTTCGCACAGGTAGAGCTATTGTTGCTGCGGGTGGAAAGTGTGAAGTTGCATTACTGCCAGGCCCCGAAAAAGGTGTAGATGATTTTGTGGTTGCACGGGGTGAGGATGGGTCGGCGTTGTTAACAGCTGTTATTAATGATTCTCACTCATTGAAGGATTACCAGCAATCGTTCCTCATCAAGCACCGGGGATTGAGAAAGTATAAACCAGATGCAATTGTTGATACAAAATATCTCACTGATGCAGTTAGGGTTAAAGATGAAGCCCCGGTGCTGACACCACAAGAACCACCTCTTAAACTTTTTCCTCTGCTAGATCAGCCAGAGCAACCAGAACAAATCCCCCCAGGTCATTGCGGAAAAATCAGGTACAAGCTCAAAAAATTGAGACAGAATAAACAACCCAACTATGTTGTCTTCCCGAAAACTGGGTTAGTGGTACTTATCTCTGACATGGGAACAGGGAAAACCGAACTGATGCGAACTTGGCGTGATGCTCATCCTGACCAAAAATTTCTCAACAACGGGCATCGGGTAAATCTGCTGAAGAATTTGGCAGAGCGTTTGAAAACCTTGATGTATTCTGACCTTGGTTACACCAGTATGGCTCTAGCACAAGCATTGAGCATCACTATCGACAGTTTATATAAATTAAATACCCAGGCACTAACTTATGGCTGCATTTTCATTGATGAGGCTTGCCAATACCTCACCCATTTACTGCACAGTAATACTTGCAAGGAACATCGTGCCATCATACTGTCTGTATTACAACATATTGTCTACAATGCGCCTTTGGTTGTCATCGCTGACGCACACATGGACGATATCACCATCGACTTTTTCTTGTCCATGCGACCACCAACAGAACAACCATACATTATTAAGAATGAATGGAAGAATGGAGAGCGCACTATCTATTGGTATGAGGGGATGGATTCGTCGGCGTTGGTTGCTCAAATTTCTGCGGCAATCATGCTCGGTCAAAAAGTCATGGTGGTTTCAGACTCGAAGCGGTTCATCAAAAAACTTGAGAAATCCTTGAGTGTCAGGATTGATAATGAAGTCGGAAGTAGTAAGTCGGAGGTCGCAAGTAGAGACTTTACCTCCGACTTGCGACCTCCGACTTGCGACTTCAATTCTCGTTTACGAATTTGGTCTGTACATTCTGATAATTCCGGCAGTGATGAGAATGTGGCCTTCATCAAAGATATTACCAACGCTGTCAAAAATCTAGATGTGCTGTTGACCAGTCCCAGTTTAGGTACTGGTGTAGACATCTCAGAATATCATTTTGAAAGAGTATTTGGTGTGTTTCATGCCGTCAGTCAAACTGCCACCGAATGCGCTCAACAACTGTGGCGTTATCGTCCAAAAGTGCCGATTCATGTTTGGGTGGCCCCCCTCCCTCCCTTCGGCTACAAAGAAACCAACCCCACCAAAATTAAGGAACGCTTACTCCAAACCAACGAAATCACTGCTTTCTTAATCAAAATTGACCGTGAAACAGGCAAGCGCGGGGTTGAGAAGGACTGGGCAATGGAGGCTTACTGTCAAATTCAAGCTTCTCGTCATCAATCAATTAATAACTTACGTGCTGACCTGAGAT
>NZ_JCACKA010000147.1:0-12482 GCF_059505145.1 Mojavia sp. | reverse complement strand
AGAGCTATGAAGCTTATACAGCAAGCACTTTAGCTCTCTTGTCGCCCCTTGAAGCGCGCTCACTTACTGCTGGCAAAATAAAAGCGATGTGTAAGTGACAAGCCGCTTTTTGGCATGAGCAGGAATAAAATTATGTTGCAGTAACATTTCAACAGTGACTTGCTCGAATATCATAATTTTCTATCTGCACATAAGTATTGAAACCGTGGAAAGCCATAAACAAAAAATCTTGGTGGTAGACGACGAAGCAAGCATTCGCCGGATTTTGGAAACGCGGCTTTCCATGATTGGCTACGATGTGGTCACCTCTTGCGATGGTGAAGAAGCATTAGTAGTGTTTCGTTCTTCTTCGCCTGACTTAATCGTTTTGGATGTGATGATGCCAAAACTGGATGGCTATGGTGTGTGCCAAGAATTACGTAAAGTATCGGATGTGCCGATTATTATGCTTACAGCCCTGGCAGATGTAGCAGACCGAATCACAGGGCTGGAATTAGGCGCTGATGATTACATATCTAAACCATTCTCTCCCAAGGAACTAGAGGCGCGAATACGCTGTGTATTGCGGCGACGGGCAAGTTCTTCAAGTGCTGCTAGTGTTCCTAGTTCAGGAGTAATTCAAGTAGACAATCTCAAAATTTACACGAACAGGCGACAAGTTTACAAAGGTGATGAGCGGATACGATTAACGGGCGTAGAGTATGGCTTGCTAGAGTTACTTGTGAGCAACTCAGGCAAACCCTTTTCTCGTGGAGAAATGTTGCAGCAAGTATGGGGTTACGGTACAGAACAACACGCAGATAGCCGTGTGGTGGATGTGCATATCTCAAGGTTGCGCTCGAAGTTAGAAGATGACCCCGACAATCCAGAATTTATCCTGACAGCTAGAGGAAGTGGCTATCTTTTTCAAAGAATTATTCAAATTGAGCATTAACGGTGAGAGGGTGCAAATGTCGCACATCTTGACAACCAGAAATAGAGAACCGCGCCCGACCCATAACGTTTGAGAGTACTGTTTGCACTTGAGTAGAACAACAAATCTCTGGAGGGGAATAAACTGCATGAGCCAGACAGATGGAAATTACCAAAATGGAGGAACATCAGCTTTTAACAGACTCGAACAGCTTGAGGCAATGCTGACAACCCATGCCCAAATGCTGAATCAGTTGGTTCCATTGATGGCACAGGTTGCACAGATAGCTACCACCACATCAGAAACAGTCAATCGGCACGATCAAGCGCTGACTCGTATTGAAGAACAAACTTTTATTAACGCAGTACAACAGCAGGTAAACACAAACGCGATCGCAGATTTATCTATCGCAATTAACCAATTGGCAGTAAACCAAACAGAACTTCAAGCACTTATTCAGAATAATAGCGAGGCACTCGCCCAAGTGACGGCGAAAATTGACAAATTAGCCCAAAGGCAAGAAAACTTTCAACTACAACTGGAGGAAAGCGTCAGCAGGGTAATAAAAACTATTGATCACACAATTGACAGCACGGAAGAACTAGTTAGGCGATTGTTAGAACAAAGCAGTAATGAACGCAGCGCTTGATTTGACCAGTACGATAAGACGTTAATTTTGAATTGTTTAACTCCTTTGCTTGGCTAATGAAAAAATTGTAAAAATCATTGTCGCAATAATTATTACCGTATATGTAGCATGGTCAGTTTATGAATACCATTGATGTAGTGGTTTTATTCCCGCGAAAATTGGGATAACATGTACCACTAAATTGTGCTGTGTTATTAATTATATGAAACGGCTCATCGGCGGTGTGTCACAGCACTACTGAAAGCCTGCAACCGAAATCCAATAAACCAAGTTATGAAAGATGAATTTTTCTCTTATGGGTTAGACAACAAAGCTTCCTCACCTTGGCTCAAGCTATCTGAAGATGATAGAAAAAAATATTTATCGCCATTAAAACTCTCTAAAGTTTTGCGCTTGCATAAAGTAGTTAATTCAGCTACCACAATCACAAAGATTGCTATTGATGAATCCCAAGGAATTCTTGCTTGTTCATCAAGAGATGGAATGGTAAGTATTTGGCATCTTTTATCTGGTGAGGTGATCTCATCCTACTCTCATGAGAGTCATGGTTGTTCAGTTGTAATTGGAGAGAAGGGTGATGTAATCAGTGCAGGCTCAGATAACAAAATAAAAATCTGGAATTATTTATCTAATCAGCTTTTACGAACTTTTGAGACACCAGATAATGTAGGATGTTTGGCATTCAATCTAAAAGCTAATTACTTGGCTGCGGGGATAAATTACTCAAATAAAGTAATTGTATGGAATTTGAAAACATTTAAACAAATTGCTGAAATTAGTGATGAAAGATTCTGGGAATTTGAGCTATTAGCATTTAATGATACTGGAGAACGGTTGTATGCACGATTCGGACTTGGAGAAAATCGAGTCTGGGAAATGCCTTCTACAAAGCTGATTAGAGCTTTCTGTGATAGTCATTATGGAGAATGGAGCTACTGTTCAATTGACAACAGAGGAAGGGTTCTAGCTACTGCATCAGATCGAGATAACGAAGTATATCTATGGGATACGATCAGTGGCAAAAGAGTACAAGTAATTGAAGCTTCCCCAATATCGGATGGCGGCCCATTTGACCCCAACGTTCTTTTAAATCATAACGGTAGTATTCTTATTACTGCTACACTAAACGGAAATATCAGAATCTCGTGTACTCAAAGCAAAGAACTTTTGCAAGAATTTCCCGGTGCTCACGAAGCAGAAATAAGCTCATTAGCTATAAGTAATAGATATTTGGTATCTGGAGATCATGATGGGAATATCAAACTTTGGGAATTTAGTGTCTAATGAGAATTAGAGCAAAATTAGGCTCAAATAAAGCCCAAGCTGGCGAAATTCGCCGCGTCACTAGTTAGCGACGAAACCAACCGCGCACGATAAAACTCATGCTGCTTTTGAGTAGTGAAGCGGATTTAAATGGGGCGTTCCCAAGGTTCGCTGTACTGTCGATATCACAGACGCTTGAGAACTTCAATTAACGGTTTAGGCTCAACAGGACAAAACGAGTCAGGTATGAAAATGTAGAAGATTTAGTGAGGACAGTTTTACGATATTGAGAACTGGGTTGAACTGTTTGAGGAATTAGAACAGGTAGGGGATTAATCGTTTTGTGCGTTGCTTGTAAGCTTCATACTCATCACCAAAAGTATCCAGTAGCATCTGTTCCTCTTGTCCAACTCGTGTTGCATAAGCAATACTAAAGCCAATGAATCCTGATAGACCTGCAATAAAGTTGGACAGCAAAAGTGCTTGTGCAATACATAATAACAGGACAGAGGCGTACATTGGATGACGAATGTTTTGATAGACACCATTGGTGGATAGAGTATGCCCTTCTCGAATTTGTAGCGTTGATGACCAATTTTGCCCTAAGTCATGATGACTACGCCAAAACAACCATAGAGAGAGCGCAACAATCATCATACCTAATCCATTTGCCCAGATTGGTAATCGATAGTTAGCAAAGTTTAGCCAAGGAGATAAAGTATAAATTAAAGGCACAAACAGTATGCCAATTAATAGCAGAAGGCGCACTAATTTTTCCTGAAGAGGTTTTCTCTGCTCAACAATGATGTTCTGTTTTTGGATTTGTTGATAAGGAATTCTAACCAGCAGCCAAAAGACTATCCCTACTACAAAAATGCTTTTTGAGACAAATGGATTCATCACTTGCTCCTTGAGGTTACAAAACACTGAGTGATTAGTTACTTAAAATCATATTTAACTATCTGTCTGTTACTTTAACAAAGCTTATAAATTAGCTTAATTATTTGTCTTTTAAGAGATTGCTTAATCATTAAACCCAACCGCCCACCCCTCGCCCCCACAAGACATTCCACCGTCAGCCTGATCCCACCGCCGCCAACCCCGGCACCAACCGTTTCATGTCAACTGTGTTGTGGATGTACGTTCTTCCCCTCGCGCTTGGAGTAGAAAGTGGTATGGAACAGCAATTGACAAACTTTGTAATTCCATAAATGTTAAATATATTTCTCATACCAAGTTGCAGTCAGATGTAGTAGGATAAAAAAGTGATGGTGAAAAAGAAGTGAAGCTTTACGGGTATATATGGCTCAAGTGACACAAGCGTTTCCTCATCTAGATTTAGAAACGGTAAAGCAGAAAGTAAAGACGGCATTATCTTATTGGGAAAGACAAAAATGGTCAGTGATATATAATGCGCTGGCCGACCCAAGAACAGCGGCGGAGATAGCTTTACACGTTGGAGTATCTAAAGGATTTGTCAGAAAAGTAATTCAGCAATACAACCGTCAAGGAGAAGCCGGGTTATCAACGCCCCTTAAAGGAGGTAGACATAATTGCTATCTAAGCTGGGAGCAAGAAAAAGAACTGATAGATTCCTTTAAAGAAAAGGCGCGTCATGGTCAGATAGCAACCGCAATGCAAATTAAACTGGCCTATGAAAAAGAATGCGGTTTTCCTGTTCATAAGACCACAATTTATCGACTATTAGAACGGCATCAATGGCGCAAAATTTTCCCCAGACCAACTCATCCCAAAAAAGACCCAAATGCTGTTGATGAATTTAAAAAAACTTTCCACAGTTAGTAGAACAAATTAATCAAACAAGAAACCCATCTGATACTAGACCTGTAGTATTAATGGCAGGAGATGAAGGCAGATTTGGCCGGATTGGGGAGGTTCGAGCTTGTTGGTGTCCACAAGGGATACGCCCAACTGTACCAAAGCAGCAGGTCAGACAACACATTTATGCTTACGCCGCAGTTGCACCTCAATTAGGAAAGATGACCTGCCTAGTTCTGCCTTATGCTAATACTAAAATGATGAATTTATTCTTGTCACAGATTTCTCAAGAATTTGCCGACTATTTTGTAATTTTACAGTTAGATAAAGCCTCTTGGCATCGTTCTAATGCTTTAAAAGTTCCGGAAAATATTCGGTTAATTTTTCAACCCGCTCATAGTCCAGAATTAATGCCTGTTGAACACATCTGGGAAGATATTCGAGAAAAACATTTTTATAATCAAGTCTTTCCTACTTTAGATCAAGTTGAGGAGGTTCTGTGCCAGGGCTAGTTGAGCTTTGTTCTGATAGCGATCGCCTGCGTTCTTTAACTTTTTTTCCTCATCTCAGGATGCTACCTCTGAACGCAACTTAGTATCAAACTGCATTAGGTAACACATCTGGGAATAAAAATTGGATTCCTCCTAATCAAGAATAAGCAACGTTGGCATTATTAGAAATTGCTCAAATTGGGCAAAAGGAAACTATTCTTTTACTATGTGCAGAATTACAAAGTGCAAAATGCCATCGGGTATCTGTTGCAAATCAATTACATGAACTTACAGGCATTGCGGTCAAACATTTAGAATAACTTCACTTCCGAGCGACCGCTCGTTTATACTCGGACTTTTCAACGAATAAACCTTTTTTTACGCTTTATATACGCGAAAAAAAACTTAATTTAACTAATCCCATGTCCTCACTACAAACTTAACACTATAGCTATGATAATCTCCTCGATCAACAGCCATTATAGGAAATCAAACGACTCTTCTTATTGAGCGACAGTTTATAATATTACATAAAGATGATTAGAAAAAATGGTTAAGCCTAAAAATGTGTATCGCGGACACTCAATGGAAAAAGTTGGTCACGGTAAAAGAGCGGTATTTAAAACAACTATCAACGAAAAAGAATGGTCTGCCGTGACTGAATTAGAGGTAAAAACAGCAATTGATGCTTGGATTGATGAAGGAGTAGAGCCTTAGCTATTGCCTACATAGCTATAACTTTGTGCCGACATGAATAATTGGCTTGCAAAACTGGGAGGGACAGAATAGCCGATAATTGACCCCGCCGTAGCAGTCTCGTTGGGAAACTCATACCAATCAGGAAAACCCTGTAACTTCGCCGCTCCCGCAATTGACAAGGATTTGACCGTACCATCGGGCAACCAGATATCAGCGAACTTACTACGGTTGCAACCTTTGTGATCTGTGAAATGCGACCGCAGAATGGTATTGCAAGGTAAATGTCCAGGTTTATATTTGGACTGTGTACGTCCCCCAACTCTTTCTATTAACAGTGGTGTGGGCGCATTCCTGGCTAAAAATTTTTCCAAAGCTTGCTGCTGTTTAGGTAGTAGTTGAGAGCCAGGCATCGTAGGGATTAGATGAGCGATTGCCTCATGCCAACCGATAGGGTCAGATGTAGGTGGTAATGAGATAGTCAAATCCCGGCAAGCAATCAAGACTAACCGCCGACGCGCCTGGGGTAATCCGAATTTATCCATGCTGACTACGCTGTAATTGACCGAGTACCCCTCTTGCTCCAAAGCTGACAGGATAATACTGAAACTCTGACTGTTCTGATAACGCGGCACATTCTCTAGCGTGAACACCCGTGGCTGCAACTGTCGGATAGCTTCTGTTACAGCGATTGCAGCACTCAGATCGTCAGCCGTTTCGCCGCCCTTACCCGCTTTAGCTGTGTGGGCAAGGCTTACGTTGGCGCATACTGGGGAGGCATGGAGGTAATCGGGGCGGGGAAAACCAATAAATCCTGACTGCGCTACTTCTTGCACTGTTAGTTGGATTATTTTACAGCCATACTCGCTAAAGTTGTAGTGATGGGTTTTGGCGATCGCCCTGCTTAAGTCTGGTTTGCTTGGGTCAAACTCCACCGCGATAACTGGACGAATACCAGCCTGTACCATCCCAGCTTCAATCCCGCCACCACCCGCGAAAAGTACTACAGCGATCGGGGCATCATCTGGAAGAACTGGTTTTAATTTTGTGTTATCAAAATTTTTGCAGACATCCAATTTTTGTGATGGCTTTTTGGTTTTCGCTTTTTCGATAAAAGCGATAATATCTTCCCTAGTTGCCCCAAGGTGTTTTAGTGTGCGAATCATGGGGACTGTTTTAGTCATGCAGCCACCTCCATGACCAAATCATCCGGTACTTCAAAAATCCCCAACCGCCCAATGTAGGGAATCGGTCTAATCTCGCGTGGATTCTCCAGTTTCCAGTGGTACTGCCCAGGCATCCCCCAACCAAAACAATTCGCAATTCGCAATTCGCAATTCGCAATTAATTTCATTGCTTGATTTTCTCTTTAACTTTTCGAGTAGACGCAACTAAGATTTTTCCAATTTCTCTAGTTTCTTGAAGTAAGGATTCAAACTTAGTTTTATCAACCAATTCTGCCTCGATTAATATTTCTAACCAATATTCAGTTTCTCTTTCTTCCTTAAGCGCAATTTCTAATTTGCTCAGAAAGTCCTTATCAGATTGGGCGGATTGAGCTTCTTTAACGTTTGCACCTATAGAAGTACCACTTCGGAGTAACTGTTTTGATAATGTTCGACAAACTCCGGGTTTTTCATCTAAAAAAGTACAAGCTTTAACTATTCTTATTGCCAAAGCTTTCGTTCTATCGGCAATACTAAGTTGTTGATTCATTTCTTTTACTCCTAGTTAATAATTGCGAATTGCGAATTGCGAATTGCGAATTGTTTATTGCCCAAGGTTGACGCACAGATATTGCTTTCATAGCAGTGCCTTCTTAAAATGCCAACAATTGAACATAAGCATCCAACGCTGCAAGTGCCGGATGTGGATATATTTGAGACTTCAGCCCATTGCAGATTGTAGCGATAGTTCCTTGAGCGGAGAAAGTGAAATTGATATTACTCTGACGGTCACAACAGCGATATAAAACTGTTAGAAGAACAAAATTCAACTGTCTGAGAATTACATCTTCAGCCGCATGAAGCCGCCAAGTAAGGTTTTCTGAAGTAACCGAGCGCCAAGGATTGCCAAAAGAACATTTTTCAACTTCGGGCAGCACTTTTACTTTAAACCTGTAATCCCGGTCAGTAGTAGAGCATTCATCAGGGGCGAGAGCCGCCCATTGTTGTAGAAGCTTTTGGTATGTTGCGCTCATGTTGTCAATCCTCAAAATGTTGAGCTATGTGCTTGCGTTGTTTCTGTTCTTCCTTCAGCCATTGTCGTGCGATCGCCTTGGGGTCAATCTCATGACCATTTTTTGAATTGATTTAACTTTTCGCTTCCGTCCTGTGCGATCACAGTGACATCTATGGTTTTATAAACTTTTGTAAACGTTTGGAATTTCTACGAAAAATCTGAGTTTTGAATTGATGTCATAGTACATGGATATGTATAACTTCTATGAGGAGAAGACTTTTGTAAAGTTTAATGGCGTTATTTAATACGTTTTAGTTAAGGCTGCTGGGTCTATACTTTCAAATCCAATTTAATACTCAAAGATTTATAGATTTTTCAAAATATTTTTATTTTTAAAATACCTCGCTAATAAAAATAATAATCACATGGAAGACCTAACGCAACGCAAAATTTTATCTGCTCTAAGTCATGGAGCAATCTTTTTTAGCTCTACAATAATTTCGATTGGAATACCAATTGCAATTTTGTTAATTAGTGAAGATGTAGTAGTTAAAGAAAATGCTAAAGAAGCTTTAAATTTTTACGTAACATTTTACATGTATATAATTATATCTATGCTTTTATTTATTATAATTATTGGTCTTCCTCTGTTAATTGTGCTGCTAATAGTTAGTTTGATTATGCCAATTATTGCTATTGCCAAGGTTTTAAGCCAGCCGAATGTGCCGTACCGCTACCCATTAATTTTTCATTTATTTTAGCAATAAAAAAATTAACCTAACTGGCTGTAACGTTATTGAAATTGTTAGTCATACGCAAGAAAATTTTCATGCTACAAACTAATAATACGATAGAGTTTACTGATGCTATCTTAAAAGATTACCAAGTTTTTCGCAAACACAAATTATATTTAATTGTTAAGTATTAAATAGCTATTAACATAATTTGTGATTGACTAAACTTTATTGCTATTTATGGAGTGTTGCAATGTCTGGTTGCAGATTAACTCGTTGGGGCAGCGCCTTGGGTATTGCAATGTGTGCCAGCATTTCTGGTGCGAATTGTGCGCTCGCTCAAATTAGCTCGGATGGCACTTTGCCTATTAACTCTAACGTTAATAAACAAGGTGATACCTTTAACATTACTGGAGGAACACCAGCTGGCGCTAACTTGTTCCACAGCTTTAAGGGGTTCTCTGTCCCTGCTGGCAATACTGCTTTTTTTGACAATAATACAGCTATTCAAAACATTATTAGTAGAATCACAGGTGGGTCAGTTTCTAACATTAATGGCTTACTGAAAGCTAATGGTAATGCTAATCTATTTCTAATCAATCCAAATGGGATTGTTTTTGGTCAAAATGCTCAATTAAATATTGGTGGTTCTTTTGTTGCGACTACAGCGTCGGCAATCTCTTTTGGGAATCAAGGTTTTTTCAGTGCCTCCAATTTGGAAAGTTCTCCATCTCTGTTGACGGTCAACCCAACTGCATTCCTATTTAATCAAATTCAAACTGCATCTATCCAAAATAACTCAGTTGCTAGCTCCGGTTTAAACTCATCTTCGGAGTTTACTGCTACGGGTTTGCGCGTACCAGATGGCAAGAGCTTGCTGTTGGTAGGTGGTGATATCAATATGGATGGTGGAAGTCTGTATGCTTTTGGTGGGAGAGTCGAGTTAGGTGGGTTAAAAGGTGCGGGAACAATTGGGTTAAATTTATACGGTAATAATTTAAGTTTGAATTTTCCCAGTAGTGTAGAAAGAAGTGATATTTTCCTAAGCAGAGGCGCTCGTGTATATGTGGATGCAGGTGATTTGACAATTAAAACTAATACTCTGCTAATCAAAGATGGAGCACAGGTAAGTGTTAGTACAGATGGTGCGGGCAAGGGTGGAAATATAAGCGTTGATGCCCAAGATGTGCAAATTATTGGAAGCGATGATAATGGGTTTAGTGCCTTGTTTGCTCACGCACAAGGACGCTCAACAGGGGATGCAGGTGATTTGACAATTAAAACTAATACTTTGCTAATCAAAGATGGGGCATGGGTAAATGTTAATACATATGGTGCGGGCAATGGTGGAAATATAAGCGTTGATGCCCAAGATGTGCAAATTATTGACGCTGGCTTATCTGCTAACGCATATGGCTCAGGAGATGCGGGTGGTTTGACAATTAAAACTAATACTCTGCTAATCAAAGATGGAGCACAGGTAAGTGTTAGTACAGATGGTGCGGGCAAGGGTGGAAATTTAACTGTTGATGCCCAAGATGTGCAAGTTATTGGAATAGACTTTGATGCTTGGCCTAGCAGTGGCTTGTCTGCTAACGCATATGGCTCAGGGGATGCAGGTGATTTGACAATTAAAACTAATACTCTGCTAATCAAAGATGGGGCACGGGTAGATGCTAGTACATATGGTGCGGGCAAGGGTGGAAATTTAACTGTTGATGCCCAAGATGTGCAAATTATTGGAAGCAGTGATGTTGGGTTTATCATTACCAGTGGCTTGTTTGCTAACGCACAAGGAGGCTCAACAGGGGATGCGGGTGATTTGACAATTAAAACTAATACTCTGGTAATCAAAGATGGGGGATGGGTAGGTGCTGGTACATATGGTGCGGGCAAGGGTGGAAATTTAACTGTTGATGCCCAAGATGTGCAAATTATTGGGACAAGCGCTAAAGGTCAGTTTTCTAGTGGCTTGTTTGCTGACGCACAAACAAATAATTCATGGTTAGCTGACGTACAAATAAATTTAACAGGGGATGGGGATGCGGGTGATTTGACAATTAAAACTAATACTCTGTTAATCAAAGATGGGGCACGGGTAGATGCTAGTACATATGGTGCGGGCAAGGGTGGAAATTTAACTGTTGATGCCCAAGATGTGCAAATTATTGGAAGCAGTGATGTTGGGTTTATCATTACCAGTGGCTTGTTTGCTAACGCACAAGGAGGCTCAACAGGGGATGCGGGTGATTTGACAATTAAAACTAATACTCTGCTAATCAAAGATGGGGCACAGATGACTGTGAGTAATCAAGGCCCAGGAAATGCTGGGAAAATACTAGCTGAGGTTCTTGACATCCGTTTAGACAATCAAGGAAAACTCACCGCTGAATCGGTATCAGGTAAAGGTGGAGATATTCAACTAATTGCAGGAAAGCTACTTCTGATGCGTCGTAATAGTTTAATATCTGCAACTAGTGGCGTTGCTAGCAATAATGGATTCGACGGCAATATAAACGTCGATACCAAATTCTTAGTAACTGTCCCTTTAGAAAATAGTGATATTGTTGCAACTGGTTTTGGACGAAGCCCTGGTAGTAACATTCAGATTAATGCTGAGGGTATTTTTGGCAGTCAATTTCGGAAACAGCAAACCTCAGAAAGTGACATTGTTGCAACCGGACGTGTCACATTAAATACCCCAGATATTGATCCTAACAACGGTTTAGATGATTTACCAACAATAGTTGTAGACCCTGAAGTAGTACAAATCTGCGATACTCCTGGTTATGCTCAAAGCAGTTTTATTATCACCGGACGCGGTGGTTTACCTTCCAATCCTACGAAGGATGTTGCGGCTCCTGATGGAGTAGAAGTAGGTTGGGTATCACTCAAGCCCAGAGGCGATGCCAAAGACGGGCTACGCCTACGCAACAGTTCATCGGTTATTACTAAGCCAATTAGCAATATGCCAGAACGCATTGTAGAAGCAAGCGGCTGGTCGGTGAATAAGAAGGGAGAAGTGGTACTCACAGCTAATGTGTCTAACACCCGCCGTAGTTCATGGCAAAACGCCATAGCTTGCAATATTCCTCACGCTCACAAGTAAAAACGCACAATAGCGCTCCCCCAGATCAAGAACAGCTTACCTCAACAAATAACGCGCACACTCTTGGTGCTATTTCCTTAGCCTTAAGGGGGAATGACATTGATAAACAAACTAGTTGAATTGTTATACCAGTCTGAGTGCGATTGCATCTTTGACAAGAGCGCGATCGCCTTGCCAACCCAACAAATTATTCCATCCACTGCACCCAATCGGGAGCATCTGCAACCAACTGGCCAAATTTAAGAGGCTCAACCTCATCAAACTCCAACATCACCCCCCAACGCTCATCACTCGTTAGGGTACTGAGGAATTCTTTAACCGATTCCACACCATACTCCACCCTTTGAATCACTAACCCAGCATAATATTTAACTCTTCCCCACCACAGATCACTCTGGTTCTCATCGCCGTCCATACCCCCCTGATTATTACTTCCATCTTCATTAGCAGGGGGGTTGGACGGAGCAGAATTAGGCATGGGGGCAAGGGTGCAGGGGTGCAGAGGGGAGGATTTGAGCAAGTTTGCTCCCCTGCTCCTCTGCTCCTCCGCTCCCCTGCTTCCATACATAGTCTGCATTTTAGCTGCATAAGCCGCCTGATGTTCTTGTTCTGCCTGCCGCCTTCTCTCCCTCTCCTCCCGCTGCCGTTGCCGATAATCCAATACCTT
>NZ_JCACKA010000146.1:0-12746 GCF_059505145.1 Mojavia sp. | reverse complement strand
TTGCCAAGACCCATGACTTATAAGAGCGATGTTGATTTTGCGAACTGAACTTGTACATGAATTGATAATCAACACCGCACTTGAGATCAGTTAAAACAGCAATAGTTATCAAAATTTGGGTTGTGGCTGAAAACACAACTCAAAAAAACTAGTATATCTGTTGTATAGGATACTGGAGTTATTTTATCGTCAGTCGAATGGCACGCTTGAGAAGCTCTTGGGGCTGGGGGAGTAAAGGGGGAAAGATGTCAGCTAGAGATTTATTTCATAAAGCGGTCAAAAATGCACTCCAGAAAGAAAATTGGATAGTTACCGATGATCCGCTAGAAATAGAATTTGAAGAGGTAACGCTTAAAATAGATTTGGGTGCAGAAAGGCTGATTGCAGCAGAGAAAGAAGGGGAAAAAATAGCCGTAGAAATCAAAAGTTTTGCGAGTAACTCTGCGGTTAGCGACTTCCATACTGCTTTGGGACAATTCCTGAATTATCAAATTGCACTCGAAGAAAATGAACCAGAACGTAGGTTATACTTAGCAATTCCAGTTGATGCCCATGAAACATTTTTCCAGACTCGACTTGCTCAAATTGCAGTGCGACGACATCAATTAAAGCTAATAATATATGATCCAATTATGGAGGTTATTGTAGGATGGACAAACTAGAGCAGTATCGTCAACATATCCAAAATATTTTAACTAAACACGGTAAATATAAAGCTAACCGTGAAGAAATTGAAAATGAATTAATATTTGATACGGTACACGATCATTATCAGTTGATGCGTATAGGTTGGAATGGTTTAAGTCGCGTGTATCACAGTGTTATTCATTTCAATATTAAAAATGGCAAAATCTGGATTCAGCAGAATATGACAGATGTAGATTTAGCACAAGAACTTTTGGAGATGGGAGTACCAAAAGAAGATATTGTGTTGGGTTTACAACCACCTTATAAACGTCCGTACACGGGATATGGAGTGGTTTAAAAAAACTCAGTGTCAGAGAAATCTTCAAGCTAAAATCCATCCGCGGCCACCCGTGAGAGGTTAAAAAAAAGCGCATTTTGTCAATCAGCTAAAATACTCAAAAAGTTATTGATAAAAATGATAATCGTAGATGGGGGTGGGGGAAGGAGGCAAGCGTCGCTTGCCTCCTTCCCCCAGATTTGATTATCATTATCGACTAATCTTTTGACAGTTTAAATATTCAAGAAAAACGTATTGTTATACCAATTCTCTATGAAGTTGCACTTAATAAAGCGGAGGTGATGTAATCCCATCCACAAATCTCGGCGATCGCTTCGGATGAGATGGAATCAAGAACTTGTTTTAACTTCCGTCTTAATTGATCTAAAGTTGTGCAATGTTCCCAAGATAGTTCGTACTTAATGTGTTCCCATAAGCGTTCTATAGGATTCAACTCAGGGCTATTTGGTGGCTGGAAAATTGGGATAACATTATCAGGCCATTCTAAATCTAAAGACTTGTGAAAGCTGCCATTATCCATCTGAACCAAATTCAATACCTCAGGGTGTGCTTTTGAAAAAAGGTCTAAAAAATCTTGAAAACACGTACTATCCAAGTGAGAAAATTCCCAAAAGAAACTATCTCCTGTTGCTGGTTCAACAAGACCATATAGATAAAAGTTTTTTCGTTGCCAGCCAACAATAGCAAGAGGCTTGACCCTTTTTAGGGTGATTGTGCGACCTGTGATTGTTTTAAGCCCTAAACGACTTTCATCTTCACACCAGTAACGTACTTGTTGATCTGTCCCTAAATAGCGCAGCAACACTTGAATTATTTCTGGAAGTTTTTTTAAAGGCCTCTTGGACTTCAGGTTTCGCTTTTGCGCTGCGTGGACGGGGTACTTTCAATTTGGCATTGAGCTTGTAACGCACAATTTTGTGTACAGTTTTATACGCAATAACAATATTGCATTCTTGAGTCAGCCATTCTTGAATTTGGCTGTAACTCTTGAATCCTTGAGGCTGACTGAGACGTTCATGAAGTTGGCTCATGACATTCGCTGCTATTAAACCTGACTTACCAGGAGGTGTTTTGACTTCAAGCAACGCATCGATCCCGCCTTGCTGATACCGTTTCAACCACCGATACACTGTTGATTCATCTCGTCCTAATCGCTGCGACAGTTCCTGTCTTGTTGCAATCACTTGAGTTTTCACCCACTAGAGCATTTGTACTCGTTCTTTCGTTGCACCAGTTACCGCATAACGCAATCGGTGTTGTAATTCTTCACTACTCTGGCGCACTTCCACTCGAAACTGATTACCCATGCCCCTGCATCCTTATCTCTCACTCTCTTAATTTAGTGCATCTTCATGGAGAATTGGTATGAGTTCCTCTTCTGATAATGGCCAAGGTGGGCCAGAGGGTTCAACTTCTGTTTCCCGCACACGATTAATCAACGAAAGTCTGCCACCAGGAGCAACAAGGGAGGCAACTGAAGAAATAACCCAAAAACGCACATTCAAGGGCAGAGCTTGAATATTACGACATTCAAACACAAAGTCAAAGGCGGAATGCCATTGTGAGGGAATTGCTAACAAATCTACAACTACATAGTAGACCCATCCGAAAAATAAATTCGGATAAAGATAGGATATAAAATTTAATTTTTATAAATCCTAATGTCTATCCTATATAGTTTTTGCGGGTTGTACAGCATAATAAATCCTGTTTATGCTTAAAATTTGAAAATCCTATTTTTGGTCTCTAAACTATTATCAACTATGTCAAACTCTAATTCATACGCTGATTGAAGATATATAGACCGCCTTGAAAATCCTTGCACAGGCTGGGTTATAAATTTCCGGACAAGTCTAGTTAACAGTCGAATTGGGAAATCGCTGCTTACCCCTCTTTTGTCACTATTATGAGAGAATAATTAGGTAAAAACGATGAAAGCATTACAGGGATAATGTTTGAGTCTCGGCCAGCTGCACCAACAGTCAAATTCGTGGACGAATATTGTCAGTGGTATAAAAAGCTGTTTTCAGATGTTAGGAGCTTTGAGGCATTTAAGTACCTACATGTTGGGTGTATTTCTGAATTAAAACGGAAAACCTTACCAGAAATAGCAAAAATCGTAGGGTTAGATAACCAGCAGGGGTTACATCATTTTTTAACTAAATCGCCTTGGGATATAGAAAAGTTAAGAACTTTACGTTTAGAACTAATTTTAGAAGTAATCAAAAGTAGACCAATCATTTTAATTATTGACGAAACTGGAGATAGGAAAAAAGGTTCATCAACAGATTATGTCAAAAGGCAGTATATAGGAAATTTAGGAAAAATTGAGAATGGAATTGTTGTAGTAACAGCGTATGGTGTGTTCTGCGGAATGACCTTTCCATTACTCTTTGAAGTATACAAGCCTCGTGAAACATTGAAGACAGGAGATAAGTACCTGACCAAACCACAAATAGCAGCAATGCTTATGAAAAAGCTCAAGTCAATGGGCTTTAAATTCAATTTAGTGTTGGCAGATAGTTTATATGGTGAGCCAGCGCGTTGGGCGGCTTTGCCGACTTGAAGCGACTGGCGAACCCCTAAGGGTGAGAGTGGTACTAATTTTATATCTGTGTTAGATGAAATGAGTCTCAACTACATAGTCGCGATTCGTTCAAATCATTATGTAGAGCTACTTCCAAAGCAGCGTACTCAATATTTAGATTGGCAGAGATTCAAAAGAGTGTTTTCTGACCTCAATAGTGAAAAAAGATTTATTAGAGAGATAATTCACGGAAAACGTGGAGAACACAGATATTGGCAGATCACAACAGACATTGAAAAATTGCCAGGAAACTCTACTTGGTATGTAATGAGTAAATATCCCGACATTACACCCAGGGAAGTCGGTAATTTTTATGGATTAAGGACTTGGGTTGAATATGGCTGAAAGCAAAGTAAAAATGAATTGGGTTGGGCTGATTATCGTTTGACTCATTATCCAGATATTGAACGCTGGTGGGAGATTGTTATGAGTGCTTACTTGATGGTTAGTTTACATTCAGAATCTCTGCGTTCATCTTCACCACAACCAGAATCAAAATTTGCTTCACATCAGAGGTGGGATGATAGGAAGGGTTGGAAGAACATTCTGAACAATCTTCGCTTAATCATTCAACCTTTTACTTTGTTTAACTTAATATATCCTTGGTTAACAGTTTTTCCTATTCCTCAATTGTTGAGTGGTTTTACTAAACTCCAATCAATTGTTTATAATCTCACTTCTCCAATTTTTACATTCCTGTTCAACCTTAATTTTCATTTTTCCTCTGCCTAAAGTGACAAAAGAGGGATAAAATTACACCGTACTTGAATATAATTTTTAGCGTAGGCGTAGCCCGCCGCAGGCATCGCTTGTTTTTGACCAGACCTCACAAAATCGCATTGCTCCCATACATCTTCATCAATTTACAAAATATTACTCATGTATGAATTAGCGACTAAAATAAAAACACGACTTGAGAAACTAGATACAGATATAGAATTGAGTTATGAAAAAATTTTTGATATTCTTTGTCAAGAATATCACTTGAATAGCAGTTATCTAGAACAAGCTTTGAGTTGTAAATGCCCATTTGCTCTAATCGGTTTTATTAATGAATTAGAACTCCCGGAAATTTCTGATTGCTCTGACATTATCAAAACCTTAAATACGCATAGTTAAGATTTTAAATAACCAGTCATTGAGAGGTACACCAAAGCCTGACGGAAACTGTTGCTGTATCTTTGTGTATTGAACTTGATTCCAATCTTTTGGGTTAAATATACTGTGCGGAACTTCCATATCTACTAATTTTGGATTCTCCATGTTTGCACACCACATCCTGGCTCGATAATCAATAATAAAGCCACACTCAGGTAGTTCAATCCAATAATGTGGTGACACTTGACCATGCCCAAGCCATTGGAGCGAACCACACCAGATTGTATGTTCAATACCTTTATTAAACAAAACAGTTGAGACAACTCTGCTATGCCCATCACACTCAGTTGGAGAATTATCCCAAACATCTAATTCAGCACGTAGCTGGTTAATAAATTCATTATTCATTCCAAGCATATTTATTCTCCAACAAATCTTTTACCTTGCAAACAGTATTGATTGCTACATCAGCTTTTTTAGCCGCCTGACGCAACGATAATCCCTCGTTAAGTGCGGCTATTACTCGCTGCGATGAGGGTTTTGCTAGAAATTCCTCTGCCGATTCAGCACTTGGTGGGCGACCAATATGTCTGCCCCATTTTTTAGCACAGGACATCCCCTTTTTGATTGCTTCTGAGCGCATTAAAGCACGTTTTTCTTGTTCAATTAATTGCTCAATCCCACTGGGTTTACCCGCTAGAATATCTGCTTCTACTTCTAATAACTCCTTTTTTTTCATTCGTCGTAAATCCCGTAGTGCAGCAATGGCATCTTCTGGATTTTCAAACTTGTAATATTCAGTCATCCCACCAATGGCATAATTATAGTCAGCGTATCTATATTTAAAATATTTCTCTACATTTCCTCGATGTGGCCAGGTTCCTAATACTTTAACTGCAACATTTTGAAAATGTGTTCCTAAATTGTTTTGAATTTCAGCCACTCTTGCTTGTATTTCTCTTCGCGTCACGCCAATTTTATAAAAGGTTTCTCCGTCAGCATCGATTTGTAGATAGTAAAGACTATTCGATAAAATTTTCCGTAATTCGGCGCGGTATATTTGGAGATCCCAAAGATATTCGTTAAAGTTTGATCCCTGATCCTGATAAGCAACTTGAACTTTTTTCTCTAACTGCTGTAATTTCTCCAACAATATTGGTTCTTGCACAGAGTTGAACAGCATTAAAGATAATGCACCAACAGGTATTTTGCCTAGTTTGGTAAATTGGTATTGTCCGTAGAGACGGTATTCGTTGCGTTCTAATAATTTCTCTTTAATAAAAATTGAATAAATTTCACTCTCATAAATACCTTTGTCCTTCCATCCGTACTGATTCCAAAGGGTTTTGAGTTGTTGGAGTTCTTTACCCGTTAGCCATATATTGAAGTTATCGTACAAAGGTAAGGTAGGAATTTCACGTTCACTACGATTGGCTACTTCCCGGCAAGTTTCTTGAGTGTGTGCGAAGTGATGTTCTTTCCGATGACCCTTTTTTGCCGTCAACTCACCACCACAGTAGGGACATCTCAACGGAGTTCTCCCTCGCGTTACATCTTCAATTGGTACTAAAGTTTTATCTTGGTCAACTCCATACCTGAGCCACATTTGCAAGTACCCTTTATTTGATACAGCAGTTTGTTGGGTTTGAGTCGCGCACCTTGATGCTTTGAAGCTATTTTTACTGTATCAAAAAAAGGTTGCTCTAAAATCAATGATTATTAAGGAATTTACTTGTTATGTAAACGAGTCAAACGATAATCAGCCCAACCCAATTCATTTTTACTTTGCTTTCAGCCATATTCAACCCAAGTCCTTAATCCATAAAAATTACCGACTTCCCTGGGTGTAATGTCGGGATATTTACTCATTACATACCAAGTAGAGTTTCCTGGCAATTTTTCAATGTCTGTTGTGATCTGCCAATATCTGTGTTCTCCACGTTTTCCGTGAATTATCTCTCTAATAAATCTTTTTTCACTATTGAGGTCAGAAAACACTCTAAAGAATTGACATTGCTACCACTCTAATTCAAGCTCTAAAAGAATTGACCTTACGTCAAGATTTATCTTGTTTATGGCCATTAAAATGGGCCAGCATTTTTTTCGAGTTTAGCATTTTGCGTTTGCATCAAGCTTGGTGTCCAGTATGTTAGGACTTACGCAACTGGCACAGAGCGATCGCTGTTTGATAGTACATAGGTATTAATTGAATCCGATTCCGAAAGATTTGTCAACGCGTAAGAAGTCGCTGTATTGGAAGCAAAGCATGAAATATTCATGAGAAAATAGGTAGAGATTGAATTAGATAAATGTTGCTTACGGTAATGAGATTTACTAAGCTTAATTACTGCCAATACTTATTAAGTAGTCAAATTAATTATACAATTACCAATTTGGCAGAGCATTTAGAGACTATTAGCCATGATGCAATTAACTATTATTTGAAAATAGAAAAATTAACACCTCGTTTACTATGGTATAACGTGAAAGAGGTAGTTGAAACTGATGACAATGGTTACATAATATTTGATGATAGCGTTTTAGATAAAAGGTATTCTGAAGAAACAGAAATAGTCAGAAGACAATATAGTGGTAATGAGCATGGCGTCCTGAAAGGCATTGGTGTAGTTAGCTGCGTATATGTCAACCCTACACTTCAAAGATTTTGGGTCATAGATTATCGAATTTTTAATCCTGATGTCGATGGTAAAACCAAGATAGACCATGTGAAAGACATGCTCCAAAACCTTGTACATCATAAGCTTTTACCATTTGATACTGTTTTGATGGACACATGGTATGCCGTACATACTTTAATGCTATATATTGATAGTTTAGAAAAAATTTATTATTGCCCTTTAAAAAATAATCGGTTAGTTGATGATACATTTGCCAAAGAAAAATATCAACGTATTGAATTATTAGAATGGAGTACTGAAGAGTTAGAATGTGGTAAAATCATAAAAATTAAAGGGTTTCCCGCTCAGAAAAAAGTGAAACTATTCCGGGTTACTGTTTCTACCAACAGAACGGATTATATCGCTACTAACGATTTATCTCAAAGCTCCACGGATGTTGTACAACAGGTGTGTAAAATTCGTTGGAAAATCGAGGAGTTTCACCGAGAGATTAAACAACTAACTGGCATTGAATCTTGTCAATATCGTAAAGCTAGGCTTCAAAGAAATCATATTGCTTGTGCAATGTTGGTTTGGATTAGATTAAAGAATTTAGCCTATCAAACTGGTCAAACTGTTTATCAAATCAAGCATACTTTGCTTTCTAATTATTTAATTCAGCAACTAAAACGCCCAAGTATTTCTATGTGCTTGGTTTGATTTAAATTGTCGTGTGGCAGGGCTACGCCCCGCCCGCTATTTGTGCCAGTTGCGGAACCCGGATCTGACTTTTCCCGTTAAGTCTTGAAAAGCTTGCTCACAAAGGATTTAGGAAATAGCACAGCATATACGGTACAGTGATTGAAATCGAGTGCTAAAGGTAACAAGCGATGCTGGACTGGTGGGAGAAAAATTTTGCGACTTGTGAGCTAGGCGATCGCAGATTAAATGAGCGTGCAATGTCGATAGGCTATGCTCTAAGTCTTGGATTTGGCAAAGCACTGGCAGAAATCTTCAGTAGTGGAAAAGTACTCAAGAGAGCTTATGAGTTTTTGCCAACCCCAAAGTGGAATTTTCAAGAGTGATTGAGCCGCCCTGTCAAATGACGGCGGAAACTGTTGCAGAATATGATGTAATGCTGTACGTTGGAGACACGACTTTTCTTGATTATGGCAGTATTGAGGCTAAAAAGGAAGGTTACGGCCCAATTGGTAAGGGAGGTAACGGTTTAATATTACACAGCGCTTTAGCCATAGAACCCCAGAAAGGTCAATCGATAGGTCTGTTGTGGCAAAAACTTTGGAATCGAGAGCCAAAACAAAAGCCACCAAAAGAGGAAACTCCGACACAAAAGAAAAAACGACAAGCAGCAGCACGTAAAGAAGCCCGAAACCGCCCTTTTGAACAAAAAGAATCTTACAGGTGGGTAGAAGCGCTCATCACTGTAGAAAACCTTGTGAGTAAGCACACGCAAGTGATTCATGCTTTCGACCGAGAAGGTGATATCACAGAAGTTTTTGATAAAGTTCGTCAACTTCAGCACACAGGAGTTATCGTTCGTGCAGCTCATAACCGTAGCTTAGATTCCGAGAGTGAGCGTCTTTGGTCAAAACTGGAAGGGCAGCCTATCAGTCTGGAACAGGAAATCGAATTACCCCAGACTAGTAAACGTTCTGCCCGCAAAACCAAGCTAGCTGTACGATTTTGTCCTGTAAACCTCCGTACTCCCTATCGTTTTGACAACCGTGACCCTCTACTGGTGTATGCTGTTTATGCCACGGAAGTTGATTGCCCAGAGGGTGAAACCTCTGTAGAATGGATGTTGCTAACCACAGAAGTTGTTGCAGATATCCAGACAGCTTCTATGATTTTACGCTGGTATTCTTACCGTTGGCGAGTTGAAGAGTATCATAAAATTTTCAAGTCGGGATGTCAGGTAGAAAAATATCGGCTTGCTGCTGAGGGGATGAAAACTCTCATTGGATTCTTGAGTGTGATTGCTGTTGAGCTTTTACAGTTGACTTATCTCCACCGCACTCAGCCTTTAGCTCCCGCAATTGGAATTCTCAATCCCCTTGAACTCAAGATTTTAAAAGCTAAGTCTCCCAAACCATCCAAACTCCTCACAGTTAATTGGGCTGTCGAAGCGATCGCTCGTCTTGGCGGCTACCTAGAACATCGAAGCAAAACACCAATTGGTATCCAGGTACTGTGGCGAGGTTGGTTAAAATTGCATGACCTTTGTGAAGGTTGGCTGCTTGCAAAAGAGACTTAACGGGAAAAGTCAGAACCCGGATTTCTCACAAAGCCTGAAAAAATCATTGAGGTAAGCAAAACTTAAGGTAAGCTATTTTATACAATACTGAGCTAAATTCAAAAACAGGGTATGGTAGCGTATAAACCGAAATTACAGAGATAAATAAAATACAAATAAAACAATGAATACTGAAGTAAAAATCATTGAAAGTAATAAGTAGACAGCCTAAAAATCGGGTTAAATTAGGTAAACTCACCCCAATAGCAAGCTAATAACTATGATAATAATGAAGTAAAAATTAACCAGGGCAGGGTAAGAGAGATAAATAATTGTAGACAAGAGCGAAAATTTCTCTATAGGGGCAAGAGCTACTAATAGAAATTAAAATTTTTCGGCTACTAACAGTGATAGTTGCTCCTAACTTTAGTAGCTTAAGCCGAATAGTGCCAACAGTAGCGTTTTGGAATTCCGTCTTGGCTAAACATTGCTCTCGTAAAGCATTCATTAAAATGTATGCAACAGATGAAAACCACAAACGTAATTGATTCCCAGCAAACGTATGAGTACTAGTTCTGTCACTATTCAAGTCAAGCTTTTGCTCCTTTAACCGATTTTCCATCTCACCTCGCGGACAATATTTTTGAGTATAAAGTCGTCCTGGAGGAACTAATTTAGTAGGGAGTGAAGTTACAACAAACCGAGTTTTTATTCCCGCTTCTCCATATTCTACTTTTGAAACAACTCGGCGATGACGACTCCAAGAGTCTAGAGTCTTATAGTCAAGTGAAGAATACCAAACCGAGTTTTCAACAAATGCTGTTGCTTGTTTTCTCAAATCTGATGAGGGAGTAAATAAAGTTTCAAAAAACTCAACTACGGTTTGAAGTTTTTGCGAATATTCTTGGGATGCACGGTATTGGCTAGATTGGGACAATTGCAGTAGCCGACTATTTTGGGCTAACCCAAACACATAATCAACACTCCTTTGCGATTCACACCAACTCATAATATTTTCTCTAGCATATGCACTATCTCCGCGCACAAGAATTTTCACATTCTCCCAGCGGGAACGTATTATTTTTATGACTCGTTGTAATTCTGCTAACGCACCTCCTCCAGGGTCTACGTTGGAAGCTCGAAGCTTTGCTGCTAGTAAATGCTTACCGCAAAAAATGTACAGCGGCGCATAACAGTATCCTCTATAATAAGGGTTAAAAAATACTTCTTCTTGATGACCATGTACAAGATCATCTGTCACATCTAAATCTGTCACATCTAAATCTAAAGTTATCTGTCTTGGTGCTTTTGAATAAGATTCTCAAAATATCTCCACCAATAGTGTTTCTATAGCTGATGCATCATGTTCAATTCGATGATATCGACTTTCGGCTCTCGACAATATATTTTCTGGACAGTGTTCTAGGCGATTTAACGTACTTTTACCAGCTAAAGTAATTGATTCAAGCTCTGAATTAATCACTTGACCCACTGCTAATGCAAATATCAAATCTTTGCGTAGAGTTTCATGGTCATTGATGTCTTCATAGCCCATGATTAAACCATATATTCTCTGTGCAATCAAACTACTTACCGAATGTTCAACTTTCTTTTGTTCTCTGTAATCTTTGAAACATTCTGCTAATCGTGATGTTATTCCTCTTTTCCGGTCTAGTTCCGCAATTAATGTTAAACCTGCATCTGATGTTACAGCTTCCCCCTGGAATTTAACTATGACTGGACATGACTTGACTTGTTCAAATTTGAACTGTTCCGGTATACAATCTGTTGTCTGAAGAGTCATACTAAAACTGCTGGAATTCATGTGTATGAGTCATTTTGGCAGTTTTTGACTCTTCTTTTTTCAGGCTTTGTGAGAAATCTGGGGGAAGTCCTGTATGTTATGACAACTGGTTTGTCAATAATCGAGTCATCTACAATCCACTGTTATGGTTAGTTAACACAATTGAGAAATGCCCTCACCATGACCATCAGCCCTTGATTGAGGAATGCCCTCACTGCCACGAAAAATTTCCACCATTATCCAGGTATTCTCGTCCAGGGTATTGCTCAATCTGTCATCTGTGGTTGGGTAGCCAGGAACTCAACCAATTAGCCAATGAACAAACTGAAAGCGTTGATTTTTGGCGACAGCTTTTGATAGCTCCTCCGCGCTCTCACCAAAGCAACAAGCTTGTCTGGCAGTGTATGTGGTTTGATGATGTCGATGATTTGGCTGCCAATACGCCCTCTAATTTCCTGCCACCCATAAATCAGAACTAATTTTCCATCTTACCTGCTCAGGAGTTTTGAAACCATAAACGTGCCGCTCCGGCAAACTTATGGTTACAGTCACACGGAAAATCAATCGTGTTAAAAAAAGGTTATTTTAATCGTAGTTTTTGTCGTATAAAAGATAATTGTTTCTTATTTTGTATTGGCGGCGATCGTGTATGATGATTGAAGTCGGAAGTCGGAAGTCGGAAGTCGGAGGTCGGAAGTAACAATATGGAACTGGAATAGGTGGAGTTGTGGATAAAAATGTTGGGATAGCTGACATAACTAAAGCGTTTGCGATCAGGATTATCAAAGCTTGCAGCTTTCTGGATGAGAAACCAGGTATTTGCCGCACGTTATCAAAGCAACTGTTGCGTTCTGGTACGAGTATTGGTGCTAACGTGCATGAATCTCGTTCGGCTCAGTCTGATAAAGACGAATGGCACAAAATGGAAATTGCTTTAAAAGAAGCACGTGAAACTGAATACTGGTTAGAAATTTTAATTGAATCCGAGATTGTTGAGAAAACTAAATTTGAGCCATTGCTTAAAGAAGCGGACGAGATAGTAAAGATACTCGTTGCTTCTACGCGTAAAGTGAAAGATAGATTAAATGGCAGCAAATCCAACAGCAGGAGGATGGAGGCTGCAACTGAGAAGCAATAATTAAACTCTGAGCAAATAATAAATATATTTTCATACCTTCAGCAACAAGACAATTACTTCCGACCTCCGACTTCCGACCTCCAACTTCCGACCTCCAACTTTTAAAATGGTTCCCAGTTGTGAATAGTCCTGAATTAAACAACTTACCTCCGATCAAGCTGATTCCCTTAAATGATGAAAGTTTACCTGCCGGACATGATAGACAGCGCAAAGCTAGTACAAGACCACCAACCGATATCCGGTGGGTGAAAGTATTGGAATT
>NZ_JCACKA010000145.1:0-13071 GCF_059505145.1 Mojavia sp. | reverse complement strand
TATAAAGCTAGTTTGGGCTACATTTGGGCTTAATTTTTGTTTAAGTCCCGCTAACAAGAGTTGACAGATGAGCTTGCCCATCTCAAAAGCTGAAACACCCTACACCGATTTATTCATTAAGCCGCACTCAGGGTTTGGACTGTTTCCACATTCCAGCTTCATAAGCGATTGCATGATTGCACTACGCGCTCCTCGCAATCGCTTCTACTTGTTATTTCTGAGGGTACAGGTTTTTGGTTAAAGGTAGTGCAAACATCATAGGCTTAGAGCTACAACCAAACTTTAACCACTTACCGATGGATCAATGAATACAACAACTCCCGACGAATCCGGTTCTGGAATGACTGATGAAGATTGGTTCAGCTTGGGAAAATCTGATGCCTGGGCTGGAAAACCCAAAACACCACCCCAACAAGATGTTGAAGCAGCGAGTATGTATGAACTCGGTTACTCTGAGGGAAAGATTGAACATCCGCCAACCCAAACACCTTTAGCACAACATTAGTTAGAAAGTAACATCATAATAACAGCTTGTTGGAGAACAGGATAGGTTTTTACTAGTAGTTCTCCAACAAGCTGCTGGGGTTTTAGCCACATACCGAGACACTTCACTCAGTTCTGCTGCGTACTCGGCAGGATCTTGCTATCGGACACATCAAAAGATCTCTTTAAAAGATCCTTTAAATTATTAAAACGAGCGCTTGGCGTTAAGTTTCAAATTAAACTCAATCACACAACGACCTCAAAACTAACGGTAGTTAAAGCAGGAGTGGAGCTACCAGTCAATTGTGCAAATCGGCCTCCGAAATCAGTTACGGCATCAAAACCAGCAGCCGAACCATTGGGATTATAGAACAGGCTGCCATTTACGCTATTGTAAACAATTTTCGCACTACTACCTGCTGCCAAACTATCGACCGTTACTGTGGCAAAGTCTGCGGAATTTAATGCGGTTGGAAAGACCGAATTGCTTAAAGCAGTAAAGGTAGTTTTCGAGAGTTGGATCTTGTCTACATCAGCAGAAGTGAAGTCATTAATAGTATCAACTCCGAGTTCTTTAATATCAAACTTTGATCCTGTCGCAAATGCAAACTTATCTGAACCTGCGCCTCCTCTTAGAAGGTCGTCACCGCTATCTCCCTGTAGGTAATCGTTGCCGTTGCCCCCGCTCAGAAAATCTATTCCACTGCTGCCAAAGAGAATATCGTTACCGTTGCCCCCCGTGAGTTCGTCGTTATCACTACCCCCATCTACTCTGTCCGCACCAGATCCACCGAAAAGGATGTCAGAACCAGCCCCTCCATCGATAAAATGATTCCCAACAACACCAGCGAGCGAAATACTGTCACTACCGCCCCCACCAAAAACAATTTTATCGCCAGTCCTTGAAGAAAAAGATGCTGCATTATAATAATCGTCTTCATTTGTCCCCAGATTGTCACTCACCACATTTCGCGCTCGAGCAACTGCCTCTTTTATGGCATCAGCAATATTCTCACTTTTAGAACCAAGAGGCAGTACACCACCTCGACCCAGTTGTGTGACTAATCCTTTGTAACTGTCTATAACATCACTCGTAGCTACAAAAATTGGAATAACATTATTTACCTCAAGCGCAGTTTTTACTTGGGAAATTGATGCGTAATCTTCAAGAGCATTAATTACAGAATCTCCATTATTAGCAATAGTATCTGGACTAACTGCTGCACGATCTCCCGCATTATGATAAACAGCATCAGTGGCTATTATAACGACGCGAAATGAACCTACTCTGTAACCAAGACTGCCACCGTTATCTAAAGTTGCGTACAAGAGTGCGTCTAATTGTGATTCGGGCAAATCAGCGCCACCACCAGCACTAAAGTTATTTATTTTGCTTTTAACTGTTGTTATGTTATTTGTCAAACCGAGTTCTGCTCGATAAACATAGTCACCGGGATCACCTAAAGGCGAAATTGGCTTATCCTTGAAAGAGGCAAGACCAAATCTCAATCCATCACCAAAGACAGGTGCTAAAAATGGGTTGCTTAACCGATTTAATACGCTAGGGATTAAAATTTTGAGGTTGGGCAAGTCGTCAATATATGATCCTGTCAAATCTTGTGCAAAAACGATATCAGATACTGGAGCCATGATTTATCTCCTAATTATTTTCATCAATATGTAGTTGATACAAATTTCACGATTCGCCTTGCTTATTTACTAACAAGAGCACTGTCATTTGTAGAGACAGTTAATGCACAAAGTCATGAGCCATACCAAAGCTAGTACGCTTGTGATTGTATTAGATATCTATTGAATACAACCCTTAACTGCTTTGATTATTTTTTAGTTGCATTTTGCACCTCATGATATGAGATGCAACACTACTAATATTAAGAAAAGCAACTAGAACAAATAGTATTGACTGACCAAGTTATTACAACCAATCACTCCGTTAAATATAACGGAACTACACGTCTTAAGCCGTATGCAATACAAATGTGCATTGCTGCCAGCTTGAGAATCTTACTTGTGCAAAACCACAAAGTTACAGAACACAAATCATCAGAACAGCATTTAACTGCATATTAACAGCCTCTGTAGATTTACGATAGTACTTAACCAAAATAAAATCTAAAATATTTAGCCTAACGCTTGCGGTATCTTACTCAGCTTCGATCCCAGCGTTATAAGAAATTTTTTAATTATATTTACTTTTAGAGAAGGGAAATATATGTTTACATTGCGGTAGCACAAGAGTAAACTGCCGCATCACATTTAAATAGTTTTCAAACTGTACTGGAGAGTTTACGTCCTTTAAGTACAGATGAGTTTGCTATCACCTAATACTATTCGGTTAACAAAGTTATCTGTTGAGGTGAGCAATTTGATCGCGGGGGTAGAGTCAAGTGCAGGGGGAAGAGGTAAAACTGCAATTTTGAGAAGCAGAAAGCTTTAATTGTTAGAGTCTGGAGTTGCCATGGATTGATAGTGGTCAATTGCTAAAGTTGTGACAGTTGCAATGAGAACGAATGCAACTAAGCCAGCAAGAGCAGCTAAAGTCAGTACATCCGGTGATGTTATCGGCTGGGCCCGCAATGCTTGCCAAGTAAATAATAGTGCTTATATAGCCTATAACCCCTACCTTGTTTGTATTGGTGTAAAAATCTTTTTAGCACTTAATTTGAATGCAGATTTCATTTACCCTGACTTCACACCCCAGCATGAGCAGCGTAGACGCTTTGCGGCTGTCAGAAGAAGCAGCTTGTGCAGGGAGCAGGGGAGCAGGGGGGAGGTAGTAACGGATCAAGGAAGCCGACCAATTCAGAGCGTCTTAGAAAGACGGGGCTTGATACCCATGTTCCGCTACGCTTTACGGCTTCAGGACTTTCTATTGCTCCCCCCGCTCCCAGCAAAGCGCCCCTCCGCCTATAAAGGTCAAAAGGACATCGCCAGGGAACTGTGCATTCTCAAAAGCCGACTGCCGAAGGACATTCCACCCCAGAATTAAGCGTTTTACCCAAGCCATTTGGGTTTAGGAGTTTGGGAGGAGTTTGGGTACAACCATTTGTAAAACAATCGAGTCAATTGAGAGTTCATCATTTAACCATGCCGCTTTGTGATCCGATGCGACTGTAAAATATAGATGACGTTTTAACCAAAATTGAGGCGAATCCACCAAAAAACACCTCAGTTGCGAGCGCTAAACTCTTGGTAATTCCCCATTGTGTCTATATTTAGATATGGTATTTATTAATGCTCATCCGTGCTGATGCCCAAATTCCTTTTCCACGCTCGCTGGTTTATGCTATCTATCGGGACAAACTAGTTGAGCTAGTTCCCTATATGCCAAACGTGCGCCACATCACACTTTTATCCCGTAGTGAAGCTGATGGTAATGTTTATAGTGTCAATGAATGGCACGGTGGCAGTGAAATCCCAGCAGCAGCAAGAGTTTTGCTCAGTGAAGATATGCTCTCCTGGAAAGAATATAATACCTGGAATCAGGCAGATTTGACAGTTGAATGGCGTATTGAAACTTACGCTTTTACAGAAGCAGTTAAGTGTTCTGGCAAAAATCGGTTTTTGCAAGATGGTAATAGTACAGTAATTGAAAGCCGTGGTGAATTAGTGATTGACCCGAAACAAATCAAGGGAGTACCATTCTTCCTCACAAGTAGAATTGCTCATCTGGTTGAAGATTTTCTGGGGAAAAATATACAACCAAACCTCGTAGCAATGAGCGCGGGAGTGCGCCAGTATCTAGAGCAAAATCGATTAGATTGACATTAGATTGATATGCTGCCTTTCAATCTAATGGCACACTCGTTCATTTAAAAATCCAGTTCTGCATTAGTAGATAAATACCGTCAAGCAGGCCAAGCTTTAGCTGCACGTTATTCTGAGATGGTGCGATTTATTTTGTCAAAAATGAATAACATCGAGCTTAGGAACAATCTAAATTTTTACTTAGTCGTCAATACTAAAACTGAGAATTTAAACTATGCTTGATTTCTCTAAAGTTATAGCTTTGGTTTTAACAAGTTTGAGTTTTTACGGTATAGGTGTATCAACGTTATCAAAATCTACGCTTGCTGGAGAACCAATTATCGATAGAAACTGCCGTCGTCATCAGAGAACAAAAGAAGTATTTCAGCAAATACCACCACAGAATCAAGCTAGAATATTGATGACATCTTCCTTTCAAGTTAATAATCAAAAATACGCTCTACAATTACTAAAATTTCCCAACTCTACAGGTGTTTTATGTCTTTGGAAACCTAATGCTCGGCTACCACAGAGGTTAAAAGACGTGTCAATTATTCAAGACAAGGTAATTGAGAAATTTGAAAAAGACCCTTCTCGACCAGCAAATTATATAATTACAGTCAAAGGCGAGAAAACGGAAGATATCTTAAAAACTGCTTATCGATTAAACCTAACTAATCCCAATCAACCAAAGGTGACACCGTTAGTCAGAGTTTACAAAAATTAGACGGAGATTTTTGTCTACAGATGTTTATTTACTTGATCTCCTGATTATGTCAGAAAATTTACAACTGATTAAGTGAAAAATCAATCGCGGTTGAAACCACAACCTAAACAACGCATACAAACAGAGAAAGCCGCTAAAAGTGAGACAATTTCAATGAATAATTGAAAATGCAATGGAGCTAGAGCCAACCCCCAAATCAGAGAAATTGAACCGCTTATCATTGCAGTAATACGATTAATTTCGTCTTGAGTATTTCTTGCTAAAAAGAAAGTGACAAAACCAATTAATAATAAAAACAAGTAACTCATAAATTTATGCAGAATGAATGGGCTGCCCGTACATTAGCAAGGGTAATTACTAGCAAAGCTAATAATACAATAGTGATTGCCTAGCAGGTATTTGCAATCTCTTAGCAGGCACTTGATAAAATGACATTGGCACCAGCCCTAGCGTTAGTGGGTTAATCATATCTGGTCGCAGTGTTTGGGGGTAGTTCAAACAGTGTTGCTTGTTTTGTTGGCCTATTTACTCTCACTCTTTACTGATGATTCTGGATACATGACTTTCCAGACTGCCAAAGCATCTGAATTCATCACATTGTGTATTTAACCAAGGAATTACCAAGAGCAGAATCAGCTAAAACGAGTCCCACAAACTTACTGTTTCCGCTGAAAAACCCATAACTTAAATCTGACCAAGGTAGTCTCGTTTGCCAAGTTCTACGCCGCAGTGACGGAGAATGTCGTATGCAGTTGTCACATGAAAATAAAGGTTTGGTAAAACGAAATATTGGAGAAATGATATTCCTTGAAAAGATAGGGTGTTGTCACGCACTTCTAGGGTAATTGTTCTTTCTTCTGAACCATCAATTTGTTCAGGTTTAAATGTATTTAAATGCGAAATGCTCTTGTGAATGCGCTCAATAAGTTGAGGAAATGTTGTTTCATTATCTTCAAACTGGGGTGTTTCTATACCTGCTAATCTTGCTGCCCCCCTATTTACTATGTCACAGGCAATCTGTACTTGTTTCGATAATGGAAACATATCTGGCGATAAACGACTATTTATCAATACAGAAGGATCTATCTTTTTGCTTTCCGAATACACAGCACCTTTTTCCAAGATACCTATAAGATTATTGAGTGCGTGAATAGAAACGGGTATCGAAGCTTGGTACATTGAAATAGTCATTAATATTTCTCCGGAAAAAGGTTTAAATAATCTTAAAAAAGAAGATTCTAGCCAGTTCTTTGTTCGCGCAAACCCTCAAATATAATCAAGCCAAATACTTTTTGAGGGTGCTGCTAAAATCTTCGTAAGGTTTAACACCGACGATTGTTTCTGCTAACTTGCCTTGTTGAAAAAACATGACAACCGGAATACTACGAATGCCAAATCGTTTAGCTACAGGTTGGTTGGCATCAAGGTCTAGTTTAAAGACTTTGGCGCGCTCACTGTACTCTACTGCCAGTTTATCTATCAAGGGAGCGATGAGTTTACATGGGCCACACCAAGCAGCAGTGCAATCTACTACAAATAATGGCTCTGTTTCAAGCAGCGCATCGAACTCAGTTTCGTCTTGAATATAAACGGCAGTCATAAATTTTCTTTAAAAGACTATTATCTCATAGTCGCGTTGCTCCTACTGCAATATCATGGGATAATTGATTACTTCAGCAGCAATAATCTGCTTTATATACCCACAAAGCAAACTGGTTTCAGCCCTTATCAGTACCGCAATCAGGTAGAGGCGTATCATTGGCGTTAACTTTGTGCTTGAAAAAGTCCAAAGCATCTTTGTGGGGGTATGATGTGCGTAATCAACTTGTTGCCGACGTGTTTTGTGATAACGGTAAAGAATTCATTAAATTCACCAATGGCAAGGAAATAACAGTAGAGACGGCATGGCGTTGGGAATGGGAGAGCTGGAATATGCCAGAAGTTGAGAGCGATATTGCCCGATTAGCGCTCAAACTGGGTGGAAGTAAAAGGCAGCCCCAAGTACAGCATAGGTTGCTAGTAGTAGCATCCCCTCTAACCAGTTGGAGCGACCATCCAAACTAATTAGATTGGCAATGACCACAGCAATGATGACTGCAACGACCTCAAACAAGTTAAAGTTTAAGTCCATTGGTTGCCCAATCACTTGCCCAACTAGGACAAGGAGCGGTGCAACCAGCAAAGCAACTAGTAGACTCGACCCCATTGCTACAGACACCGACAAATCCATGTTGTTCTTAATTGCTACTCGGACGGCAGTTACATATTCGGCTGCACCTCCAACAAGTGGTAATAAAATTACTCCGGTAAATAGAGGTGTCAATCCGAGTCCCTTTGTTGCCTCCTCAACTGCACCAACAAAAATCTCGGACACGAAGGCTATACCAATCGTTGCCACAAGCAGAATACCAACCCAAAGGCTCAAGTTTGGCTTTGAATGCTTATCCTGTTGTGTGGCTTGTTCCTGAGAAAGCTGACCTTCTAGTTCTACAACCCCGACATCGTAGAGGTAGCTGTGAGTCTTTAAAGAAAACAACAGCGTCAAACCATAAACTACAATTAAAACCACCGCTACAAAAATCGACAGATTAGTAATAGCGCTTTGCTCGACGACATTAGATGTCGTGATCACCATCGCAGGCAGAACAATTGCAGTTACTGCGAGTGTCATTGTGGAACCATTGACTCGCGCAGCCATTGGCTGAAAAGTCTGCTCTTTGTAACGTAACCCTCCCAACAGCATAGATAGTCCCATTACCAGCAGTAGATTACTGATAATTGTTCCAGTAATGCTGGCTTTGACAATATCTACCAAGCCTTCTTTGAGAGCTACTAGAGCAATGATTAACTCAGTTGCATTACCGAAGACTGCATTTAACAATCCTCCTATAGAAGGCCCTAAAACCACAGCAATCTCTTCTGTCGCCCTACTGAGCCAAACTGCTAAGGGAATGATTGCAAGCGCTGAAAGTCCAAATACTATTAATGCATCCGAGTCTAACTTTTCTGCCACAATAGCGAGCGGGACAAAAACTAGCAGACCTATTGAAATTAGGTTTTTAGCTTGTATATGTTTGAGTATGTTTGGCATCAGTATATAACTCTAATAATCACAACTATCGTTGATTAATTAAAATAACTACACAATCAAATCAATTTTCCTTGTCTGTAACACTTACTAAAGAACAAAGCCGTATATAAATTTCATTTCATCAAGCATCTTATCTGCTGTGAAAAACTTTGTTAACTGGCTAAAGATGGATGAGGCTGGTAAATAAACTAATTCCTTCGACTGCCTTAAGTGATGAGGTCATCAGCCATGAGTAAACATTTAGGACAAGTTTAGGATCTAAAAACAGACAAAAACAAACTGAGCTAAGTTCTCGAAAAGTACGAGCTAAACGAGCAACTAGAACAGATTTTTCAGATCAAGTATGCTGATTTTAACAGCTTTGAAATCAAGATCGAAGCTTAATCAATACCCGTAGCTCCTTATAAAAGCAATCAGAAGCAATGCGATCTCAAACACGATCCTACTGGCTGCTCATAAAGTTCATCGGCTTTAAACTTGTCTGAACAATCGCAACCGAAATGAGTTAAAGCCGCAAATCGATTTCAACACTTATTTTCAAGCTTTGTGCCATACCTGCTTCAAGATTTTTGTAATTTGTCCGGAAAGTGGAGAACTCTCGCTGTATCTGACTACATACCAAAATCACTATACGTAAACTAGGAGACAACAGCCTATTCGTCTCCCATATATGTAGGACTGTAAAGCTCTTCTTTCAAGGTACTGCTGTGGACTTGCTCCAGGGCAGTTTTTTATTCGGTAAGCTAATAGTAACTAGATCAAAAATTGAGGTGAGGTGGGTTATGGGCGATCGCACCGCAAGTGTGAATAGTATCGCTCAAGAGTTACAGCAAGTCACCGCCGACTTACGCCAAGTTAATCCTAGAGCCGGATTGCTACGTTTTAGTATATTGGGCTTGATATTTCTGAGCTTAGTCGTATTAGCTTGGTCAGCGCCAAACGGTATCTTATTTGTGGCTGCAACAATGCTGGCGGGAGTTTTTTATGGGTTTTGGCTGATTTGTACCCATGATATGACACATCAAACCTTAACAGGTTGGAAGTGGTTTGATACTATAATGCCTCGGTTGATGAGTTGGCCAATGCTGTGGCCTTACAGTATCTATGCAGAAATACACCGCTTGCATCATGGTTGGAATGGAATTGACTTGCGAGATCCAGAACGACTCCAATGGTCTTGGCAAGAATACCAGCAACTACACCCAATACTGCGTTGGTATGTAAGTCATCAGTGGCTTTGCGATATTTTGATTTTTGGGGGAATAGGGCTAATCATTAAAACCTTTATTAAAGGTGTACGCTTGCAAAACCTAGTAGCTAGTATGCGACGACAGCTATTGCTGGATGTTACAGGTATGCTATTTGTGCATAGCATTCTATTAATGCTAGCAATATTTCAAGGAGAAATACTGCGCTACATTTTATTTTGGTTAATTTTAGAGCGGATAATTGGCATCATAACGCAGGCACGCGATCACTTGGAACACTACGCGCTATGGGGTAAATTTGCCACTCACCAATTAACGCAGCTTTATGCTTGTCGTAATATTAAGACTAGTTCTCTAGTTGGCTGGTTGATGGGTGGACTAAATTATCATGCAGTGCATCACACATACGCTGATATTCCCTTCAACCAACTACCAGAAGCATTTGAGCGAATTCAAAAGGTGTTAGAAAAGCATAATTTGCCACTCATGAAACTGGAAGGAGGTTATCTCAAATCTACATACTCGTTAAGCCGTCATCCATCATTAATTGGGAAAGTTGACTCCTCTAGCACCACAAATCGGCATCAGATGATTCGGGTTACAGCAAAAGACAGGAGGTAAAAACATTACTGTTGCTGACCTTTATAGGCGGAGGGGCAGGGGGCAGGGAGCGGGGGGAGCAAGAGAAAGTCCCGTTCGCGTAGCGTCTCGCAGAGAAGCCGTGAAGCGGAGCGGAACATGGGTATCAAGCCCCGTCTTTCTAAGACGCTCTGAATTGGTCGGCTTCCTTGATCCGTTACTACCTTCCCCCTGCTCCCTGCTCCCTGCTCCCCTGCTTCTTCTGACTTTATTTCTTTTCCCCCTTTTCTGGCAGGAGGTAGTAATGGTAAATTTCCTTTACTTGCAATACTTTAGGGTGATTTATGAACAAAGGTGAATTAGTAGATGCTGTGGCAGTCAAGGCGAACATCACAAAAAAGCAAGCATTGCAAGTGATCAGTGCCTTTTTAGAAGTCGTGACCGAAGCTGTAGCTAATGGTGAGAAGGTAACACTCATCGGGTTTGGCTCATTTGAGCGACGCGAACGCTCTTCTCGCGAGGGGCGTAATCCAAAAACCAAGGAGACAATTACAATTCCAGCTACCAGAGTTCCTGCATTTTCTGCTGGCAAACAGTTTCGAGAAAAAGTCGTGCCATAAGTCGTAACTGTTAAATCGTAGATGTTACAGATGGCGATCGCTTCTGGTGGAATTATGCGCTCATTGATTGCGATGTCAGTAAGCCAGACATGGCCAATACGCGCTCTGACCAAGTAGATGCAACATCTGCGATATTTGCAGTTTGGGTTGATTCATTCCAAATGCTGATCCAATTGAGCTTCCAATTCTGTAAAGTGTCTTGAAGTTGATTTAATTCAACGTGATCAATTTCACTGTTTTGCTGTATCAAAGATAAATACAACAAGCTTTCTTCTAACAATACTGGGACTATCTCACCCTTTGCACTATTTTGTACCCAAGATTTAAGCCTTGCTAAACAGGCTGCCAATTCCCCTAATTGCTGTGGCTGAGTTAGATGTAAAAAACTAGCTTCAATAATTCTCCAGTTAGGCATTACGCTCCTCCTAGCAACTGCTGGGTAATTTGGCTAACTTGTTCTCGAATCTGTGGGGACTGTATTATCATACTACGATTATTTTGGCTGGGGCGGATGTTAATAATTGACTCAAACACTATTTCCTGAGTATATGGCGACCAATCAGCACCCCAAATATCACGTTGTCTGCTGCCATCTTTGAGCAACTCTTGTTCACATTCATAGTGACGAACTCCACCGCCTGCAAGAATTTTGCGTTCGATGTCTACTGCTATTTTAATGAATACATCCCACGTTTTCAGCATTTCTTCTATCTGTTGCGGGGTAGCAGGCTCACGAATTATCAAAACCAACTGCAATTATCCTACTTAATAATTAAAAATATCAATTTATACAATACCTAATCTTGCCGAACAATTGAAAGCCTTTAAGTAGACGCATTGTTTTTCAAACGCTGATTTTCCAAAACTTTTAAATGACATGATGAATTTAAATCAATATGACTACTTTTTAGTACTTGATTTAGAAGCAACTTGCTGTAACAAAAAAAGCATCAAACGAAATGAGATGGAAATTATCGAAATTGGAGCCGTTATGGTTGAGGCACAAACTTTAACAACGCTCGATGAGTTTCAAACGTTTATCAAACCTGTCCGCTATCCCGTACTCACCCAGTTCTGTCAATTACTGACCTCGATTACTCAGACACAGGTTAATCAGGCTCCTGGATATCCCGAAGCTTGCGCTATGCTCAAAAACTGGCTGTCTAAATATCCAAATGTTGTGTTTGGTTCGTGGGGGGACTATGATCGTAACCAGTTGAAACAAGATAGTAAGTTTCACAACGTTCCCTTTCCTATTGCCTATCCTCATGTAAATCTCAAACAAATGTTTAGCGATAGCCAAGATTTACCCAAGCGTTACGGCATGGCACAAGCGTTGCAACTGGCAAACATAGAACTCGAAGGAACGCATCATCGCGGTATTGACGATGCAAAAAATATTGCCAAACTGTTGCCTTGGATTTTGAACCGACAAAAATTGTCGTAAACAAGAATATAAAAGCAGGCAGAACACACCACTGCTTGATAGAAGTGTAAGAATTCAGGAGTTTTTAATCTCACAATTCCTGAATTCTTACGATGCTTTTATTGAGGAACTCGATGCTGTAGCTGCAAAGCAACAGCTAGAAACTGAGGAATTAGATGTAGCTTCTTAGAATTTTTCTGTTGAAAATCCAGTAAGCATAGCTAGAGTAGCATTCAATGGTGGGTTGTTGCACAGCGATGCGTTCGCTCCGTTTTGCATCAGCAGATAGAAAAGTATTTAGGTTATTAACTAGATATAAAAGCTACGTACATATACACTTTGATTGCGTCTAGGTATTCGTCTAGGTTAATTAAGTCTAATCTCTGTTCAGAAATAGTTTTGCTTTACCTAGATGTTACCTAGATATAAACATAGCCATAAAATATAGCGTTTATTTTATACAAAAATTTTAGAAAAAAAAGGGTGCATGGCTTTAGAGACATTGGATGTCAGCAGACGGTTAGGGGTTGACCAACTTATTCCTGCGGGGATGCTTTAACAATCAGGGTTGAAGTGACCTTTGTTGCAGACTAAATGAAATTTTCCACAAAATGGCTAGAAAACGCGTCAATTCCTTACCAGCAAGCCTTTGAGCAATAACTTTGTAAGTTGCATTCGTCCTTGACGTTGGCGCAGCCATCGCTCTGTGGCTACGAAAGAATCAGGGTTGTACAAGCAGATTTTCATTTAGTCTGCAACCGACATCTGAAATGGCGGAAAATCAATCGTGTCAAAAAAAGGTTATTTTAATCGGAGATTTTATCGGATAAAAGATAATGAATCTTTATTTTGTATTGGCGGTGAGCGTGTATGATGATTGAAGTCGGAAGTCGGAAGTCGGAAGTCGGAGGTCGGAAGTAACAATATGGAACTGGAATAGGTGGAGTTGTGGATAAAAATGTTGGGATAGCTGACATAACTAAAGCGTTTGCGATCAGGATTATCAAAGCTTGCAGCTTTCTGGATGAGAAACCAGGTATTTGCCGCACGTTATCAAAGCAACTGTTGCGTTCTGGTACGAGTATTGGTGCTAACGTGCATGAATCTCGTTCGGTTCAAGGGGCGACAAGAGAGCTAAAGTGCTTGCTGTATAAGCTTCATAGCTCTTA
>NZ_JCACKA010000144.1:0-13236 GCF_059505145.1 Mojavia sp. | reverse complement strand
GCCAGCAATATTTACAGAGCAAGCTTCTTTTCCTTACTTGGATGCACTCACAACAATTATGAGCTTTACCGCCATGTGGCTAATCACCCACAAGCGAATTGAAAGTTGATATTACTGGATTATAGTTGATGTTATTGGCATCTGGTTATATTACGTTAAAGAAGTAAGATTTATTGCTTTACTTTATGTAATTCTGTTATTTATGGCAATTAACGGCTTAATATCTTGGCTAAATGCAGTTAAGTTACGTGAGAGTTCAAGCTAAAATGCCAGGGCTTGCGAATTGCTCCCTTAGCAGACTTAATTTCTTAGACTTGATACGTATCACAAATGGGCAAGTAAACGCAAGTTACCTTTGATACAGCATAGCAACTAGTATATTAATGAACAAAGTCACTTGGGATTTCAGGCGGAGTAAGAAAAATACTCAGCCTGCCAACACGCGATCACAAGCGCAACAATGCGATCAGTCGTACCCAGATATTTGCATTCCACCCAATTTGGCAGACTTGGATTGCCCTGATATTCCCTACCGCAGATTTAAAGTGATGCCACCAGATCCGCATGGGTTTGATAGAGATGGGGATGGTGTGGGTTGCGAACGGTGATTATTAGGGGTTAGAGTGCTGATAGCCAAATCTTCATTACTCACAAGTGCATCGATAAACAGAACAATTTTGAACAGCTTTAGTGATGAAGGCTGTTTGAAATTAGCTCTTCAGCACTGGAGCGTAGTCTAATGCAGCACGATCCCATTGTGCTAAATTAGCGGCAGCTTCGTATGTAGTTTGTAAAAACGTAAGTACCATTGGGTCTGGGTCGTTAGCCTGGCGCACTGCTTCATAGGGCAGGATAAATTCTTTCATGTCTAAGCTATAACTCGCTTCTTGTGGCTGAATGGGGTAATCTTTGAATCCTTGAGGTTCTGGGTAAGCATAGGCATAGAATAAAGCTTCTTGTGCGCCACCACCAAACCAAAAACCACAACTACTGACTTCATGCGAATAGGCTTCTCGCGTCACCCAATCGGCCATATTCGCTACACCACCCGGATGTTCTGGAGCGCATTGTCCAGAAAACCGAGTCACTGCCAAATCAAAACTGCCCCAGAAAAAATGTACAGGGCTAGATTTTCCAGCATAACTAGAGCGAAATTTGGTCAAAATGCGCTCAGCTTGAATCAAAATTTGCCAAAACCGTTGAGCATATTCTTTATCGTAGGCAGAATGTTTTTCATCTTGCTCAAAGGGAATAGGCGCAGCGACTTCCTGCGGCATTGTCCAGATCCGCACATTAATTCCGATTTCGCTCAAAGTATGAGTCACTGCTTGATAGAAGTCAGCCACCGAGCGAGGAGCCAGTTCGATAATTCTGGTTACGCCATCGCCTGTTTCAATTAGAAGTTGATGAAGCAGAAAATTAAAGGTAATTTGAAAATTGCGGGTTCCATAGGGAATTGTCGAGGTTGTGAGTCCACGGGGTGTGACATACAACGTTGAGTGCCACCAATGATTGATTTTAGGAGCTAATGCTAACCGGATTTTGCCAACAATCTGAGTCCACAGATGCAGTGTTTCATAAGTATCTTGCCATGCAGCAATAGGTAACGGAAGCCAGATATCAGTAGGTGAACGGTGCAAAGTAGCCATGAGCCGTACCTCTATACAAAAAATTGCCGTTAAATACAATAAAACCAATCAAGGTTTCTGATATTGCGCCTTAATGATCTGACTATACCAATCCGAGTTCACTTGATCTTTAACAATAAAAGACAAAGCCCTAAACATTTTTAGTAACGGCTCGGTTTCAAGCAGCGTATCTAATTCGGTTTTGTCTTGAATATAAACAGCAGTCATAACTTTTGTGCAAAAGAGCATTATCTCATAGCCGTGTTGCACTGAGAGCAATATCATCAGATGAGCGCCCACTTCAGGCGCAATCATCTACTTTACATATCCACAAAGCAAACTTGTTTCAGCCCTTACCAGTACCGCAATCAGGTAGAGGCGTATATCCGTGAGCATGAGAATCATCGCCGCGATCGCTCCTACTCAAACGTAATGTCCCATTAACAGAGGCCGATGTAGCATCTTTAGAAGAATTGCTGTTCAATGCCGAAGCTGTTGAAAGCCGGGAGCGATTTGAGGAGGTCTACGGGAAAACTCTCAGCCTCAAGCTGTTCATTCGTCAGTTGGATGGTTTGGATAGAAATGCAGCGAAACAGGCATTTGGGAAATATTTGGAGGGCAGTAGTTTCAATGCTCTCAGATTCGTTTTTTAGAAACTGTCATTGATTACCTCACTACAAAACGGGGTCATGGATGCGGGGCTACTCTATGAACCACCATTCACCGATTTGCACTATGAGGGGCTGGATGGGGTTTTCGGGGCTGATGATGCTGACGGGATTGTTTCGATAGTCCGGTCTTTCAACGAAGCTGTTGGGGTGGCTTGAGGGCTGATGGTGTTGGTGAGAGAGTGATCGCATCAGCAGAATATATTCCGATTTTTTGGAAGAAACAGTCAAAAATCTGTTGCAGTCGTTGGGAAAATTGAACCATCCTTATCTTAGTGCTGTGGAGGAGAAGTTATTGAGTGTTCTGGAGTTGGAAGGGAGCAACGCGACTTTCTGAAGTCGGATAACAAACAAGCAATCGCTAAACAAAAACGAGAGCAACGCAATTTTGTGAGGTGGTAGGGCTGGGGGATTTGGGGAAGAGAAGGACATTAAGTGTATTTAGTGTAGTTTTAGTAGCAAAGCTTACTAACTAAGTTATTCTGAAGGCGGCACAATTGAGTTGCTTTGAACACCACCTAAAACAAGTTGAATTGCTGCCTGTGTGTAACGATTAATCATCTCCTGATCGAGGAAGTCTTGATCAGGATCGAGGTGTTTTACATTTTCATAAGCATTTGCATAAAACGTGCAGAGTCCAATAATGTTGAGTGTCGTCATCTGAACATCGACTTCTCGAAATATGCCTGAGTTCATGCCCCGTTCTAAAACCTTTGTAACCTGGCTAATAGGTTCTTGCCAGTTTGTGAACTTGAAGTACCGTCCTTGATTTTGAATCGCCTCCTGAAACAAGAGCATTCCTCTACATCGATTTGATGTTTCATATTGAATTGTGGCATGAATCAAAGACTTTAACGCTTGATCGGGGGGCAATTGATCCAAATCAAGTTCCTGAAAAACATTGTGGAGTAGCGATGCTGGGCGTTGCAAAACAGCTTGGTATAACCCAACCTTACTTTCAAAATAGTAGTAAATCATGCGTGGGGCGACTCCTGCCCGTTCTGCAATCGGATCAACTCTTGTACCGTGTAAACCATGCTGTGCAAACTCAATTTCTGCTGCATCAAGGATTTGCAGCTTTGTCGCTTCTGCATCACGAGTGGCTCGATTGGACTTTGATAGAGAAGATATGTCTGAACGTCCCATTATTTCTACTCATTCTTCAGGGTATGCTCCCATCCTACCGGAGAATGGAACAAACGTTTAATTCATGCTTGACAAGCTGATAGATTCTGCTTCATGCTTATGGAATAAACGTTTAATTCATAATTTTCTTATGGCTCGATTTTTGATTGGCACGATTGCAGCAATTGGACACGTTAGCCCTGCTTTACCGATCGCTCGACAGTTGATACAGCAAGGTCATGAAGTCTGGTGGTACACTGGAAAGGGGTTGAAAGAAAAGGTGGAAGCTACAGGTGCAAATCATGTGTCGATCAGTCGAGGTATTGACTTGACAGTGCCAGAAACTATTCCGGCAGATTGGATTGCACAAAGGAATGCCTTAAAAGGTTTTAACCAGTTTAAGTTCTATCTGAAGCACGGTTTTATTGATGCTGCTGTTACACAGCTACAGGATTTAACAAATATCTTGAAAGAATTCCCGGCTGATATTCTGCTGTGTGATGTCTTCTTCTTAGGAATATCATGGCTTCACGAGAAAACAGGATTACCTTGGGCAGCATTCGGTATGTCAGCTTTACCCTTCAGCAGCCGAGACACTGCGCCTTTTGGTTTAGGGTTGCAACCCGATTATTCACCATTGGGACAACTGAAGACGCGCGGTTTGAATTGGCTGTCTAGAAATGTACTAATGAAAGATGTAACACGTCATCTTGATCAAAGGCGAGAAAGTGTTAGCCTATCTCCAAAAGGGCAAGATTTTTTCAGCGCTGCTCTATCGCCATTTCTATACTTACAGGGTACAACGCCATCTTTTGAATACCCACGCCGCGATCTTCCACCTCAAGTTCATTTCATTGGAACCTTTCTTCCACCAGTACCCACAAACTTTTCCGCTCCATCTTGGTGGACAGACCTCAATACTAATAAACCCGTAGTTCATGTAACACAGGGAACGGTTGCAACACAAGCCAATGAGCTACTAGTGCCAACTATTCAAGCCTTAGTGGATGAGGATGTGTTAGTAGTTGCGACAACAGGCGGACAACCAATTGAAGCAATTAACCTCGATCCCATTCCTGCAAATGCTCGGATTGAGTCTTTCATTTCTCATGTCCATCTTCTTCCTCATGTTGATGTGATGGTTACAAATGGCGGTTTTAACGGTGTTCAGATCGCTTTAGCAAATGGCGTTCCAATGGTTGCAGCCGGACAAACGGAAGAAAAACCAGAAATTTGTGCGCGAGTTGAGTGGTCAGGTGTAGGAATCAATCTTAAAACCAGTACGCCAACATCTACTCAAATTCGTAATGCAGTGAAAACAGTGCTGGCATCACCACGCTATAAACAAAAGGCACAGGAAATGAAGATGGAGATTGATTTATATAATTCTCCTGTTATTGCAGCAGGGTTATTAGAAAAACTGGCAGCGACAAAGCAACCCGTTTTCAGCAAATAGACTACGAATGTGTAGATGCAGTATAACAATCCGCATGGTTTCGTTCCCAAGTTAAAGGTCTGCGGTTGTCAGGTCTATCTGTTAATAGCTGATAAATAAAACCTTGATGCACTTTTTGTTGATTTTCCTTATAGTAAATAGTTGGGCTGCTTTCTTGTTTTAATGACATTCGTATTGGATGGTGAACAATTATGAGTTCAAATCAGCAGTTTCTGCAAAATTTATACGAAGCCTTCAACAAAGGTGAGATTGAAACAATCATCTCGGTGATGCACCCGGAAGTGAAATGGGCGAACGGGGTGGAAGGCGGTTTCGTTTATGGACGCGACGCGATGCGCGAATACTGGACTAATCAATATAAGGTTATTCAAGTGCAGCTTGAAACCTTAAAATTCGAGACGGATGAAAACAATCGAAATGTCGTTACCGTTCATCAAGTCGTCAGAGATTTGCAAGGCAATTTGCTTGCGGATGCAACAATTCAGCAAATCTTTACTATTGAGAATAGTTTGATTAGTCTTTATGAAATTGGTGAAACCGAAACAATCCAACAGATGATTCATTCATACGAGAACTCCCAATGAGTAATTGAGAAGGCAGTTATAATTCGAGCCGTTGCTTTTAGCGATCGCAATGAAGAGGGGTTAGTAACTTCAATCAAATTCTGTATAAATACTTCACCGCTATTTGCTCCCATTGCAGCCCAGCAATCCGCTTGCACCCGACTGTTTAGAGCCTTTTCATATTGCCCAAAAGAATTAAGATGTTGACCTGCTGCCCCACCCCGTAAGCGCAAAAAAGCCACCATCTCCGCATCAAGTAATCCAGCATCTCCCAACTCAGACATCACCCCTTCAGAAGATCCCGCTTCAGCAATCATTGACGTTTCTGCTGTTGAAGTACCTGAATTAACCGAGCAAGAGCAGAGCGTAGACGCGAAGCGGCTTGTCGTAGACATCGCTTGCACTTAGAGCGAAAAGTCGAGAGGGCATTTTTTGAGGCAGGTAAAGCACTGGTAGAATTGCGCGAGCGCAGATTGTACAGATCCATTTACCGCACATTTGAGGAATATTGCCGTGATAAATTTGGCCATAGCCGTCGTCAGTCTTATCTTTTAATGGATGCGGCTGCCGTTTTTGATAACAGGGTACAACAATTAGGGTTTGAGCTTATTCCCCAGCCCTAAACAAATGCAATTTCGTAGGAGAGCTATAATTCCAGTGTATTAAGTAACTTGGGTAAATCCTTCTGAGAAACCTGACGTGTACCCGTCTCGACTGCATCAACCCAGGAAACGCTTTTCCCCATCGTTGTAGCGAAAAATGCTCTAGACCAGCCTTTCGCTTTTCTAGCTTCTCTGATGAGATTGCCTGATAGAGGCTGAATATTGTTTGCGTTTAGCTGATTCGAGTCCACACTCAAACGTTCCCGTACTTCAGTTGGGAGATGAAAACGCCATTTAGAATTGAGTATTTCGCTCCAGTAACCTATAGGTCTTTTAGTGTTACTACTTGTCAACCAAGCTGGGCCTATCTCAAGTTCGGCTTGCCATCCAGCTTCTTTAACAACTTTTAAGTCAGTTTCAAAGTCATCAGCCATTTGCCGTCTAAGCTGTCTGTCTTGCTCTGCTGTTGACACTTTGTCTGCACCGTAAGCAATCTCCATCAGAGTCTTGCCCATTACACAATCCTGGAATTCCGGTTTGATTTTGAAGGTTAGCCAAACTAGCATTCTAGCCGCGCCAGCATTTTGTTTACCAATACTAAATAGTTTCTGTACGGTTTTCTTGGTAATAATTCCAGTGTGGTAGTAGTATTTAGATTTGTTGAGGAAGTATTTTGTCCATACTCCAGCTTGACCAATCACCTTTAAACCCACTAACTTGTTATTGCCAGCTTTATCTGTTTCAAAATCTCGTATTATGCTGATGTCCCAAATCTTTAAATCAGCAACAGTAAAAGCTCCAGCTTTCTCCTGTTTAGGCCATGCGATACAAGCTAGTACTTGAGCAGGTTGCCGTAGCAAGGAGTACAAAATACTCAATTTTTCATGCTTGCATAAATCTCTGCGTTTCACAAACCCTGTGTATTCAAGTAGATGCTTGTCATCAATTACAAAATTGCCTGACCAAGGTTTATCTAAGCTAGCTACTAAGGCACAGTAAATCAGGTGAATAGCACACGCCCTTGGATCAAATTCGTCTATAACAACTAAAGCTGCCTCTTCTGCCAGAGTTTCTGGTTGTGGAGTTTCGGGATTATCTGTTACATAGTAAAAGATTTTTCCTTTTCCAGTTTCAGCTTCTTTTTCGTAACTAAAAGTATTATTTACTTGACTTTTCCATGACAGATTCATTTTTTGAGATAAGACTTCAGCAACCCCATACAAAACTAGCGACAAAGCAGCAACATTAGTCTTATTATCAGGAAATAAAGAAGCTTTTTTGAATTTCCGAGGTTTTGCTGAATACTGGTAATTTAATTGGAAATTTTGCTCAGATTTATTAACTCTGTCTTGAAGAAGAATTTGCTTTTTTAGCTGAGTAGTTGAGTGTCCCAGAGATTCTTCATCAAGAGCAACATTAGTTTCCTTTGGATTTGGATTACGGGAAATGGTAATTCCCATTAATTGGTGAAATATATGCAGAAGTTTACTATATAATGTCTTTGCTAAGTGTTTCATTTTCCTACTACCAATCTGCTGCTCACGTAGGTAATTTACAATTATTAAATAAAGCCTGAGTTTCTTCTACTTGACCTTGCTAGAATATAACTCTCAGCCGCTTTTCGTCGCTTTAAACAACCACCAACAATCCAAGAGATTTTGCACTAGGTGATACCAATGTAATAAAAAGTGGTCAAGTAAAAAAATTGATTTTTACTTAACCATAATTATTAATGATGAGTTCAAGCTTTCACTGATTGTAATTACGAATTGCAGCTTTGCTACTTGAGGTTACTAGCGGTACTGTTGGTCAGCCGGATCACCATAGGGGTCTTCGCTAGCTGGGCGGATATTACCATACTGCCTGTAATCCGCCGGATCACCGTAGGGGTCTTCGCTAGCTGGGCGGACGTTACCATACTGCCCGGAATTTCCTTGGTTGCCTCTTTGCATCAACTTTTTCACAGCTAGGGCGGCGATACCAGCCATCGCTCCCTTCGCTAATGGATTGCTCATAATGTTACCACCTTGGCCACCTGTAAAGCTCCCCACAGCACCACTCATAATTTGACTGAGTATATCTGGTTGTTGCTGGTGAACCCGGCCTGTCGTTTGAGCAAGATAATTTGGGTCTTGAAAGCGATCATCTATACCATCTTGGTTTAGATCGGGAAAATTCAAGTTTGAAGAGCGTGTCTGCTGTTGAAGAGAGCGACCAAACTGCATCCGCTCTTGTGGTGACATCCGACTAAAGGCTTCTTGTGCAGATTCCTGATAAAGGTCTGGAGGTAACTGTCTAGATACTTGCTGATAACGGTTTAAAACTTCTTCATCTGAGTATCCCTCATGAGGTAAACCTTGCTCATAGCGGTTGACAAAATTGCGGTAATCATTTTCTGGTACCTCACCGCCACCGAAAATTTTTTCTAATAAATTCATTTGTGACTCCTAAACTGTGATTTCACTAAACTATCAACGGTAAAGTAATTACTTTCAATATATTAATTGTTAGATTTTTTCAAAATCATCTATCAAAGGTTACTCTTATTTTAATCAAAGTATAACTATTAGTATATAAGACTCAGCTTGAATTTTGAAAGTTTCCTGAAACTCAAAACCCTGTTGTATAAAAATTAGAGATCAACTTTTTTTAACAATTAAATAGGATTTCTATATACTCGGATAAAATTTTAAAAAAGACTTTTTTGAGAAAGTATAATAATGCTTGATATCATACTTATGAATATTATTAACTTTAAATCCGGAAAAAGTTTTTATGAAAAAATAGAATGACGGTTAAACGCCATCTATTTATAATCTGTACAAAAATTAATTTGTCGGAACAGTACCTGCACCCAAACCCCTTAAGTCTCGCCCTGTGAGACTGTTATTATATCCTTGAAAGTCCTGGTATTGTTGTGCCTCCGACTCTGGAACACGAATGCCTTCTTGTGGCGGTGTTACCCAGACAGGGCGATTTTGGGCATCTCGATAGTAAACACGCCCATTCTTAGAAAGGTAATATTTCCCCTGCGCTCCCGTTCCTTGGGCATTCTTGCGTTGATTGTAGAGGTAGTAAAGTCCAGCAGCTCCTGCCAAGATTGCCACTTTCTGCCCTGTACTTAATCCCCTCTTAGCTTGGGGTTGATTTACGGGGGCGCGATTATTTAAATTTCTACCAATAGTATCGTCAATTGGAGGTGGCGCAGCATTTTGGGAACCTCCGCCGCAGCTAGAAAGCAGAGGAACTGTTAGCAATGTTGAAAGAAATACTGTTGTTGTCAGCGAAACTAATCTATTTTTCTTGATCATACATTTTCTTTTCCTGCTAATTTAACTAATGTGGTATAAGAGTCTACAGTTCTATACACTGGTCAAGAAAAACTCAGCTTTTTACTTGACCAAAAGTTCAAATACACTGTAGCCGCCGCTATACTTTAGTTAGTTTAAAGTCTGCAATTCTTCTCTGCCTAGAATTTGTTTTCTAAGCAAGCGAATTTCTACTGCTAATTCTTGCCGAGTCGAATCTTTGAGCAAATAGCGGGAAGTAAACCAAATTGTGTAACCAAGTCCAATTAATTGGAGAAATGGAGAAACTAGGGGAATATCATTTATTGCGTTGAGTACCGCTAGAGAAATCCTTAGTGCCGTAACTGTTATCACAAGCAACACAAAGCTGATAATCAGCAATTTATATTCTTGGTAGAATCTACCTATGTACTCAGGTATTTTTGCCAAAAATATAGAAATCTGTCTACCATTTTTTTGCCATTGTTCTTCATTTTCCGAGGCGGGTGGCAACATTGCCATGTTTCCAGACTCTGAATTTTTAAGTGTTTCTATCTGGTTTTGGGAGATAGTATCGACATACTGCTCTTGCTGTAATTTTGTATCCATAATTATCTCCTGATTTTCTGCAATGAGAGCAGTTTTAAAGTTTACACTTTGTGATTATCAATTTTGGCAACGCTTGCTTTGCAACTAGATTTATTACTCCTTAGCGGCACAGGTAAATTATTTGCAAATTTATGAAGAATTTAATAACATTTAGACATTTTTATATTTTATTCTCATCAACCTTTTGGCAGAGATTTTGTCTTTTAGAAGAGTGAGAGAGCAAGTATTATAACTTAAGCAAATAAAGCTTTAACAATGTGAGGATATTTGATTTAACTGTAAGGTGTTAATAAGCAGATTAAACTAGCTAATTTTGATGCTATGTATTGATTTCGTTAACTTTGTTTTTGAGATTTACTGCTAGAAACTAGTCACATAAATGCTAGAAACTAGTCACAATATTTACAAAAAATAGTTTAAATTAATTTTATAAATAGGAATACATTAATACTAAGAGATTGTTTTGTATCATACTTGTGGGTTATGAAAATATATTTAATTACTTCGATTGATTAAATATCAAGATAATTTAACTCAATCCTCGGAGAGAAGATGTATTTAAACTAAATTGTGTAATTTATAAAAACACACAGCAAGATTTTAAGGAATAAAATAATGCCACTCCAAAAAATAAGTGAATTTGATCCAGACTACCGTAATACTCTTGAAGGTAACGACATCAAAGGAATGGGTGTGTATGTTCAAGGAACTGATGAGAAGATTGGCACAGTAAATGATGCTGTAGTAGATGACCAAGGAACATTCCGCTATTTAATTGTTGACTTAGGCTTTTGGATTTTTGGCAAGAAAGTATTACTACCAATAGGCAAATCGCGTATTGACTCTACAGCAGACCGTATATATGTCGTTGGTATGACAAAAGAGCAAGCGGAAAAGTTACCTGAATATCATGAGCATACAGCGCTTGATTATGATTATGATTATGAAGAACAGGTGCGTGGAGGATATCGCACACCGTCTGTAGAAAGTTCAGCATCTGTTGATGTAACATCTGGGCTTACTGCTCCCGCATACGAGCGCAACACCTATTCCTACATGCAAGAGCCGGATCTGTATGATGTCAGCGCTCACGACGACCAAACCTTCAAACTCTACGAAGAAAGGCTAGTTGCTAATAAACAGCGCCGGAAAGCTGGAGAAGTAGCAATTGGTAAGCATATCGAAACCGAAACTGCAAGAGTTGCTGTCCCGGTAGAAAAAGAGCGAGTCGTGATTGAGCGAGTTACTCCTGTGGACGCAGGTAAAGTTGTATCTCCTGGAACAGCTGACTTCCGTGAGGGCGAAGTAGCACACATGGAAATTTATGAAGAAGTTGCTGATGTCCAAAAAGAAGCTTTTGTGCGAGAAGAAGTCCGAGTCCAGAAAGTTGTAGACCAGGAAACCGTTGAAGCTCAAGAAACAGTTCGACGTGAAGAGTTAGACGTTAACACTGATGGAACTCCCATAGTTAATAAAACTGACAGGATCTAATTTAAACCACATTCACCGCAGAATTCAAAAGCTTAGGGGCGCAAGGCGTTCCTAGAAAAATCTGTCTGTTGCAAACTTCAAGGAGGTTAAATTGAAAATAATTCAACAGTTTCGGCAAATTTTAACAGCTTTAGTTTTGGTATTAGTACTAACAACAACAACAGCTTGTAGTAGTACAGTTCAAGCTAAACAACCAACTCAATTACCAACTGGAATCAGTCGTAGTGGTGACTATGCTTTGTTAGAACGCGGTAATAGCGTACAAGGTCAAGATTTTGGGAATTGGGTTGTCAGTACAGCAAAAGGAATTGTCCAGGATGCTTATGTACGTGACAATAACAAGTTAGGTGTTGTCATTTCACCTCAAGTTCGTCCGACGGAAGTGCGATCATTAGCAAAATCCTTACTTCAAGGTTTTCACAAGAATTTCCCTAATCAAGACTTAAAAGTTTTGATGTATGCACCAGATAAACAACTGATTTTGACGGCTCAATATGATGTGCAATCAAATCAAATTGAGTATAAATAATCGCTCAATTTTCACAATAACTAAATTTATTTAGTTGATTGCAGGTAACAAGGAGACATTTAAAATGAGCAGCAGTGACAAGTATAAACGCGAAATCATGAACGAGTTGGCGCATGGTAATACAGAATCTTTAGATGATGTTTCATCTGACCCAGCTCAGGAATACCAAAACTTTGATGATTTTGCTCAACGTTCATCTCATAATGAACGTCGGCAATTGTTTAGTCGGTCTTTCAACCATAACAGCATTCCGCCTAGCCAACTAGAGCCAGAATTGCAAAAAGCGATCGCCCAGATTAAGCCCAACGAACGCGATGATGTTGCACGAGCATTTTTCAAGCACTTAAAGCAAAGAGGGTTAGACGAGCGCCATCTAGAGCGAGATTTGGGACTTTCTACCCATAACGCCAACCGCGCAAATGCAGATGATGTCAGCAAACTTGCATCTTTCACTTATCACAATCATCCAGACATCTTTCAAGAAGTCATGGCTGAACAACCAGCGATTTTGAAGTTTCTCAGTAATCCAGTGGTAGGAGCAGCTCTTGGAGCGATTGCGGCTAAATGGTTTGGTGGTCGTAAATAAGCGATCATCTTAAGTATGTACATCCTGAAATGGATGCTTAAAAAATTAAGGGCAATACTCTAAAAGTCATGCTTTAGAGTATTGTCCTAAGCATCTCTTTTTATTCCAATTTTGAGAGAAATTTAACATCAATTTAAGTGAATCCTATGAGGAATGAGAGAGCCTCTCGTACTGTTCACGCCATCCACTCTACCCAATCGGGAGCTTCGGCCACCAACTGAGAGAACATAGAAGGTTGTGCCTCCTCAAAGGCTACCATCAGCCCCCAACGCTCGTCCGAAGTGAGGGTAGAGAGGAACTTTTTAGCTGCTTCCACATCGGATTCTATACGTTCCATAAACTTCGCACTCTGAGATTTAATCTTTTGCCACCATGAATCAGTGGGGTTTTCCTGTCCCTCCATATTTTCAATAATGGGGAGTGTTGACGGTGATATTGTGTCAGTAACTTGAGTTTGTAACTCTATATTGTTAGTGACTGACACCAACTCTCGATTTAACCACTTCTGGAAAATGAATGCTGCCCCGCCCATCATCAGTCCCAACAAACTTATAAACGCACTCCCGCTTACCTCTCGGCCCCAACCGACCAACATACGACAAGCGCAAATCAATCTTGTCCAACAATTTCTGTGCGATCGCCCTATTCATTCTTGTGAAGCGTCGGCGTTAATTAATTACGCCATAAACTTG
>NZ_JCACKA010000143.1:0-13637 GCF_059505145.1 Mojavia sp. | reverse complement strand
ATTAAAAATAAAGGCAATGTAAAGTATATTGCAGCTTAAATGCCGATTAGCTTAAAATGACTTTACCATCAAAGCCTCATTGCTCAACCTCCATCCCAGAGTGCGATTGCCTCCGGCACTGCGCTTTAGCGCAATCGCTACCTTTCTTTGTTCCTTAGTATACCTGTACTAAATTTAGATGCGTTTGCCCTGGTTGGCGAATGGGATTGGAGCGGTTTGTTATGCGGTCAACCCACTGGCATTAGTTGGTGGTTTAGTCGGTGGTGCTGCGTGGCTATGGTTTGTTGTCGAACATTCCAACAGAACCAAGGAGATTGCACCTTTACCCTTTATACGTGGCAACTTTATAGACGCTCTAGCTCTTTTGGGAGATTATGATGCTAGGAGCAATTATCAAGCGGATTATCTTGCCAATACTGTTAAATTCCTAGAACGACACGAGGCAGAAGAGTACACCTTTGTTCATGCTGAGTTTGAAAATATTGTCCAGTATTTAACGCAAGTTGAGCCAGGAAAACGTTTTTATGCTTATCGCTGGATGTTTGGCTGGTTTAGCAAGCTCAAGGGTCGTCAGCTACCGACTTATGAAAGCATGGCTCTTCATTTACAGAATGTGACAATTGACAGCCGGATGAATCGGTTGGAGGTAAATGCCATCACGCAGGCAAACGTCCAGTTACCACCGACCGTAGATATCAAGCAGTTTCACTCACCGCAGGTAGATATTGGGCAGACGAACCAAGCTGCTTCTGTTTCTAAACCTACAGAGTTACAGTCATCAGCTGATGGGCTTGTACCAGAGACTATAATTAATCTCCCTCTGATTAATAGGGCAAACGCACTCATCGCGGCTTTAACGAAAAGTGGTTTCCAAGTAGAAGATATGATGAGTTCCCAAGTCATTGCGATCGCTGGTACTCAACGAGGTGGCAAGGGAACCTTAGCAGCAATCTTGGCAACATTATCTACTGCACTTGACCCCGGATTAAACACCCAATACTTTACAGCCGGGGTGGACGTTTACCCCTTTGCCTGCAACTTGACCTCTGCCCTTAAGTACCCGGATATTAATGCGGATGGGGCTGATCAACTCGTCGCTCGTGATTTATTGAAATTTCTTAAAGCCTTAGATGGAAGCGAACCTTACTCCCATAAAAACTTACTTATCGTGATTGATGAAGCGATGCGGTTGCTGTCATTGTTGGAGGAAAGCGAGCGCACCTGGGCGATTCAATATTTACTTTCTCGCTTCGCTAAGTCTGGTGGTACATTAATTATCGTATTGCATGGCTCTAACCTGACAAGCGTGGTCGGTAAAGCTACGGCTGGACTGGCAGATACCTTTAAACAATCGGTTAACTTTATTGGTTGTGTAGCTGTTGCGGTTAGCGCTGGTGGTCTACGCAAAATAAATGTTGCTAGTGGAGAATATTTCAAAGCCAACCCTAATAACTTTGGAGAACCTGTTAGTGGTGGCAATCTGGGCATAATTCCCGAATGGCTAAAGACCCATTTGCATCCAGGCAATGGGCAACCAGATCCAGCCAGAACATTACTTCAGTTCTTCCCAGAATTAGTTCAACAGCATGAAAAGGCAGTCATACCCAGAGGGGAGAAGATTGCCCCATCAGATGCAGTTAAACATCTGGAGTCCATTTTTTCAAAGCCTTATCAAGAAGTGGAATTTCTGGAAGTAGAATCCATTAGTATTTCTGAGGCTGATAAAGATAAGATTGTAGCAATCGTTGCAGCTACTGCTAGTCCTCCAACTTCTTTTGCTGCTATCAGAAACAGCCGCAAGTGGGGCGAAGAGAAAAAGAGTGTTCTTTACTTGAGAAATGCCCTATCACAATTGATTGACACTAACCGATTGTGCGGAAATGAAAAAGATGGTTTCAGCATTTTTAACATTAATCACTAATATTTGTTACAGTTCTCGTCGAGTTCCGGTCAAGTTCCGGTCGAGTTCCGGTATTCTTACACCTTCAAATACGGCTGAAAAATAGAGTCTTTTTATTTCTCCAGCAAGACTTAATTTTTCTAAACATTGTCTGGAATGTCGGAGCATAGGAAGTTTAAAAATGAGTGATAAATTAACCACAGCATTGCAAAAATTAGCCATAAGTCCAGTTAAGGCAGACAGATTGGCTATCGAACGCCTAGAAAAACAGTACGGCGCTTCTTTACTAGAAATTACCAATGAGCTTGAAAATTATGCCATAGTCCATCAATCCATATCAGACGAAAGGGCTAAACCCAAAAATCAGTTGATTATCCTTTGCTGCTATGGCTGTCTTTGGGGTGCAGTTATCGGAATTGCGACGTTATTTATTAAGCCCGGTGTGACTGTGGCAGCGATTGGGTTGGGTTTTACGGCTGGGGTGTCTAGGAAATTGTTGGTTAAAAAAGAGGATTGAAATTATACCTATAGCTGTAAGTGTATCACCTATAGGTGTACGCTATTTGCTGGAAACCTCTAAGGATAAAGACGATACTCGCTAAGTCAAGTTTCTCCGTAGGTACTTTTACATGCTATTTGCGGTCGTTAACTCCTATAATCGCATCTCAAGAATTATTTCTAATCAACTGTAACAAGATAGACTCAAGACTTTGTAATGCTGCGTTTGTGGTGCGTTGATGTTCTTCAAAATTACGCTGATGTTGTTCATGGCTATCACGTAACTCAAGTAACACATCATCCAAAATGGCACTACGACCCAAAACACGGTCAACGTTACTAGTAAGCTCTCTCATTTCTTGGCTTAGTTCATCCAATTGTGTCTGGGTGTTAGCTTGCCTGATAGTTAAATTGTCTAATTGCTCTTGTGTTCTAGTTTGTCTTTCAGCCAACCCCAAGATTATTTGTTCAATACGGTCTATTCTGTTAGGGAAGTATTCGGGTGTGTCAGTCATTTTCCTTGTGTTGAACTTCTACAATTTTACTTTCTCGTTTGATTCAACGTTCTCAAACTTTGATAACAAGGGTTAACACTTTACCCTTCGCGTACCCTTCCCCATTGGCAATCGCTTAAATATCACCTCCATCTGCACTAATGGGCTATGTGATGTAAGACTTCTGCAAATCTAATTTCTTCTTGGGCTGGAGTTGTCATCATCGTCTAATTACCAGTTTGGTGGACATTGCTCTATTCCCGGCTTTGTTGTTAGCCACAAAGTATCATCAGCGTTGGGAAATCGAAAATACTATTGATGAGCTAAAAACCCATCTTAATGGGCGTAAAACTCCTAGTCGTTCTCTCAAACCCGAATGGCACGCTTGAAAAGAGAAAATCGCCCTCTGCATTCCTTACGCTGCATACCATTCAGCTTAACTTAGTGCCATTCCTCTCAAACCCCGTGAAGTTGTTCAAGAAATCTATGGTTGGCTTTTAAGCCATTATGCAGCTCGCACTTTAGTGTTCCAAGCCGCGACTGCTGCTGAAATATCTCCATTACGTCTAGGTTTTACTGGTACTCTCAAAGTTAAACGCCTGTGCTATTGCTGATTTCCAACATGCTAATAGTGAGCAACTACCCAATATTCTCCAAGTTAATTCTGCTCTGTCTTGGAGCAAAAAATCCCTCCAAGACAGGGCAGAACAAATCCCAGAGTGTTCTAAGTTTCCAGCGAGAATTCCAATCCACAGAGGAGCAGGTACTAAACGTCAACCACTCACTTTTTTTATTCTCAATACTGCTAAACTCTTAACCGAGAAGTATTGCGTCACCATATTCTCTTAAAGGATGACCCAGAAAAAATGGTGACAAATTCAAACTGAATGAATCTTTTAGATGGAGTGAAGTTACTCAAAGCACAGAAGTAAATCATGCAAAAGTAGGCCGAGTCAAGATTAATTATTGTTGTTTGAGTACTTCTTCAACTTCTGCTAATTTTTGGCGTAGTACTTGTTGAAACTCTATTAATTGGGATGGCTCTGTATTCTTTAACGACTCTACAGAGACTTTTTGTAGACGATGAGATGTTTGTATTAATGACTTATTAACGGTTTTATCTGATGCTAAAGGTTTTACTTGAGATGCCACCACTTCACTCACTAATTTTCTTGTAGCAATAACAGATAGTTTTTCCTCGATTACTTTGTGGGTAATTTTTTCTCTAATTAATTTTGCTTTATCTTCGGGTAGCCCTAAATTTTTTGCAGAAAGTTTATGCAATGCCAGTGCATGAACACCTTTAAGTCCACTTCTTATAGCAATTTTTAAATCTTCTGGTAAGGCTAGCATAGGAAAAATATTGGCATCGATTGAAGCTGGATTTAACTGTAAATCTAGCAGTATCCTTAACACTGCCTTTTCTGATTCACTTAAATCTAAAATTTCTAGTGCTTGCTCTTGTTCTGTTGCATCAGACGTGATTAGGTCTACAATCGACTGTATTCGCTTTTGTGCGTTTAAACGCCGTATAACGGTTGAAAGAATGCGTGGAACATCTTGTAAATTTAATCCAGTAACTGTAGATAATTCGCGTACTATTGCCTCGGCTTTATCGAGAGGATTAAGATCCTCTCGATGAAGAGAAGTTAGCAGAGCTTTGCGGTGTAAACTTACGGGTTCTGAAATTATAACTGCTTGTATTTTTTCCCAGCCTAAAACTTTAGCACTGCGCCAGCGTCGCTCTCCATCAAATATTAATAAATGATTGGCTCTTTGAATTAGAATAACTGGTTGTAACTGTCCATCGCTTTTAAGAGAGCGAGACATTGATTCAATACTTTCAGGTAAAAATGTTTGTCTAGGTTGTTCAAGGTTTGGCTGAATTTGTTCGAGAGGAATTGTTAGAACTCCTGATTGAGACTGAAGTTGTTTTCGCAACTCTTCGAGTTGTGCTTCTAAATCCGTAGAATTTTGGGAACGCAGTTCTTCAATCTCTGCTCTTAATTGCTGTATCTCTTCCTCTGCTTTAGATAACTGCTGAGATTGCTTTGCACCTGAAAAATAATTTGTGAGATTGGTACTATTACGAGCGCACATAATTATTTAGTCTTTTTATTTGTTTTAGGCTTTCCAATTAGAGTTACAAGATAAGAACTAATGTCCTTAAAGTCGTCCTTGGCAGGATGTCCAGGGCGATAAATATGCAATGGTAATCCCTGACCACTAGCATTGACAAACTCTGCGCTATCTCGAATTGGCAGAAAAGCTCGAATTTTCATTTCTTTTAACTGTTCAGGTAATGCAGCAAGCATTTGTCGATGGGTACTTCTCCTAGCATCATATTGATTAGGTACAAAACCTAAAATTTCTGGAGCGGGATTTAAGCGTAAGTGTTTGCAATGGTAGTAGTACCACTCTAATAAATGTGCGGCCCCTTGAATTGATTTTGGCTCTAACTGTACAGGAATAATCATATGTGTAGAAGCTGCTAGAGCCATTAAAGGTAATGGGCCCAAAGTAGCTGGACAATCAAAAATAATGACATCGTGCATTAAGGAGTAATCAGTTAAGCAATCTGCTAATAGGTAGGCTCCTCGTTTATGAAGGACAAGTTCATCTGCTGTTTGGGTTAATATCATTCCTCCCTGGCATACTGCAACTTTGTTAGTATACTGACTCCAACATGGAGTTAATGGCCAAGCACCGTCGAATTTATCTTTAAGAACCGCTGCTAAGGTTTGTTCCGGCTCTGGTGGATTCAAACCACAGAATAATGTCAATGATCCTTGGGGATCGAGGTCTAGCAAAGCTACATTATATTGATGTTTTGCTAGCTCGTAAGCTAAATGAACCGAAAGTGTAGTTTTACCACTACCTCCGGCATTGCTAATTACAGCTAGTCGAATTTGCATAATCTGATTTTGATTGCTGTTTCAAGAACCTACGTTAATGTCTCGATATCATATATCAATATATGATGATCTGAATTATCTACCTTAGCGCCCAATATCGTATATCAATATACTCGCCATTCGCGTAATTGGAAGTAAATATTGCTGATTCGTGGAAGTAGCACCAAGAATCTGCTTTCATGAAAATTTATCCTGGACTTTCAGTTATACCCGAATAAATTTACCACTCAACCCCAAAAGATGAAGAATCTTCTCCTGCAAAGGAATCAAAGGAGTAACGTGTTCATAGTGTTGACTCCGTACCTCAAGGATAGTGAGGGTAATGTTATCGAAAACCTTCAATAATCTCTCGGTCGTCGGGCGCTTGGTGACTTGAGTTTTATTTTCTCCTGTAGCCCGGTCAAAGATTTACCCGATTGCTCTAGTTGGCGACGCACAACAAATTCAATTGTACGCCTTATGTGAATTAAGCCACAGGATGCTGTTCAAAAGTAAGGACATCAATACCAAAACGCGCTCCGCAGAAAAATACGTAGAGTATGGCTGGTGATTTTAGCGGCAACATGAACGCACAGAGCATCAAATTTCTTTCTCAGCAGACGTTCCAAATTACGTCCGGTATTTTGTACCTCGTTAAATACGCCTTCCACACGTTCTCCCAAGCTATTTAATAAACCAATCAATTGCTTTTGGCTGTTGTTGTAGTTGGTTAGGGACTTCCAGAAAATAAATTATCCAATTTATTCAGATAATATTTTTCTTTCTCCCCCTGCTCTCCGAAGTTGCTCCACTTGGGGAGCCACCCAGTTGGACGGGTTAAGAGGCTTGAAGGGAGTGGCGTGAAACCCCAAGACCGCACTTCTCTCCTGCTCCCTGCCCCCCGAAGTTTGCTTGGAGGGAAACCCTCCTGGCAACTTCTCTTCCTGCCAACACAGCGATAGGATATTTTTTTAGTTGGAAGTCCCTTAGCTGGATAGGGGGTGAAAATCTGATTACCTGTGGTTTTGGAAATATCGCTCTGCCTTTGACCACCAATAAATCCTTTGAAAGCCTTGATGCGACAGCCACGAACGCACTCTAAAACTGATTGAGCTGCTAGGCGTTCATCAGTACTGGCAGGCACTAAAAAGTAAACTAGGGGTATGCCTTTGAGAGTAATGATGAGTACCAATTTGTAGCCAAAGTAATTCATTTTCTGACTGGCACACCAACCATAATCAGTACTGCCTGTAAAATCACTTTGACGTTTATCACGCTTGTAGCCAACTACTGGTACTGGTTTTGTATCCAACAGTAGGGTGCGCTCGGCATATTGCTCCCAATTCCAAAACCTAGAAACGTCTTAATTCTTCCAGCATTCTTTCCAAACGTCTAGCTCGTCGGTTGAACTGGCTTTGGTCTAACAGTTTTGGGAAGAGGCTCAAATAGTTTGCCCGCACAAACCCTAAAAACTGCTGTTCTCCTGGGTATGGGAAAAAATCCATTGCGACCAATAACGTTAACATCTCACTATTTGTGAATCTCGGTGATGGCCCTGGCAATAACGGTATATAACGATAGCCTTTTTGCTGATACCAGTCATCTAAAGCGCACAAAAATTGTTGTCAACAGGGTCGAACTGTCTACCATATTCATTGGGAGACCTCAAGCTTTGGTGTAGTTACCTTTATCTTGCGGTTTCCCCTTCTTTTTTACTACCCCAACTCACATAAGCCGTAATGTGTTAAATTGTCTGCTCTCAGCATTTGATTTTTTGTTTTGAACATTTTTTAAACTATTGATGGGCAAGTTTCATGAACTGACAAGGCTGAAGAGCCGATTATACCCTCATTAATTTTTAAGTAATTCTATATTTTGAGCAATGTGCCTGAAGCAAGAAGATAATTTTTGTAATACTTGTTGAAAATATGTCTAATCTTATACATACGCTGTGGTTATACTTACCTTTTCTTAAAACAACACTTTTGTTGCCTGAATGAAAAATATTTCAAAAATTGCTTATAGGGGTTAAGTAGGGGTTATATATACCCTATTAATAATTTGGATTTTTAATGAAAATTTAACACCTATATAGGGAATATATAGGGGTTACTTAGGGTATATTTTGTTGATTAATAATTTGTACCCCAATTGACCCCCAAGAAGCTTCTGATAAGCTTTTGAAGTTAGGGAACAAATAGGTATTGAACACAGGAGAATTTTGCAGGAACTTCTCCTCCTTGCACAAGCGCCCTCTTCCTCCCCTAGTTTGCCTGAACAGATAACTTTCTTAACCAAACTGTATTAACTTGACCCCTATGTCTAACATTCACGCGTTGCAAAAAATTTTTCCGGCGGGCTTTGATAACGGTTACGGCAGCCTGAAACTTTTAGTCGATGGCAATGATATTGTTCGTGTCCCCAGCTATATTTCTTCTGTTGAGATGGAAGATGTCCCAGGACGAGTAGTTTTTAATGGCACGGCTTACACAGTGGGCGAATCTGCTTTCCGTACAGGTTATCATTTTGAACGCAACACAGATCATAATGAAAACAAGGTCAACAATGCGCTGATTACATTATTGGGTGCATTAGCACATCTGCCACACCGTAAGGCTTGGCATTTAAAGTTAGTTGTCAGTTTACATGATGTTGGTCTGGCTGATGAATTGAAACAAGTACTCAACGGTGAATTTGTAACAGTACTGAGACAGGCAAATTCTTGGAGTCTGCTTTTTGAGCCATTTCTTACAGCCTAACTTACAGCATAATATAGTCCCGTATCTTCAAAAAAATCCCAACCGATACCGGATCTATCCTTGCCCTTGCACGAATGGCACGCTTGAAAAGCTCTTTAGGCTGGGGAGGCTGGGGGAGTAAAGAGGAAAACTTGTATTTATCAATACTGAAATAGCGTTGAATTCACTTATTTATTTGTCTCCCCCAGCTCCCCCTGCTTGCCTCAACAAATAACTAAACTTAGTGCCATTCGCCCTTGCACCCTGACACAAAATCGCGTTGCTCCCGTAAATTAGCCTGTACCCTAGAAATAGACTATTGAGGCTGTATCTATCACGCGAAAGCACAATAACATGGCTTTTTCTGATGAATGTCATCGCTATCGGAGCTTGCACCCAGCACAGATAATCTTTTGTCTAGTTACTTCCATCTTGCTACACTCTACTTTACTGATGGTGAGCAAATATTGGCTCAAAGCCTTTATGCCTGAGCCTAAGCAAGAGATTCCAATTGAAGTAGTTGAAGTTTTTCCTAATCAAACACACATACCCCCAAAAACCTCATTCCGGGCTACTAAAGATTCTATTGCGGGTGGTAAAGCTTTACCAAAAAGACCTGTTTCTGCTGTATTACCGCGAGATGCACATAGAGCCTCTAGCAAAAGTCCTTCTGACTTATCTCCCGTTAAAGTATTCCAGCCAGGAACAGGACAGCAGAAAGCAGAATTACCAAATTCATCTTCTCAACAACCTAAACCGCAAAAAACAAAGTCCGCATCTGCAACCAGACCACCCGCACCCAAGCCTAAGGCAGTAGCACCGACCACACTACCAACACCCACTATTGAGCCAACGGCGCTCACAAGGGTAACCAGACCACCAGTACCCAAGCCTAAGACAGTAGCACCGACCACATTACCAACACCCACTACTGAGCCAACGGCGCTCACAAGGGTAACCAGACCACCCGCACCCAAGCCTCAAAAAATAGCAGTAGCGCCGACTACACCACCAGCGCCTAAAATTGAGCCAACAGCGCACAACAGAGCTATTACATCACCAGTACCCAATCCTAATAACTTAATCCAGCCGGGAACTAGATTAAGTGGGCGAACACCTTCTCAAACTCGGCCTTCTCATTACACAGGTGCAGCAGGTTTGCTGGGTGGTACTGTGAGTGTATCTAGCCGGAATTTTAGCGGTGATAATCTGGCTGCCTCACCTAATTCCAACCGCGATCGCAAAACGACTTCTGGTATTGATGCCCAAAGTCAAGATATAGATATTACCTCTTATTTAAATCAATTACGCCAACGAGTCAAGCAGCAGTGGCTACCAGGAATGAGCCAATCTGACCGGCGAACAGTGCTTAACTTCAGTGTTAACCGTTCAGGTCAACTGAGCAATCTCCAGCTTGCACAAACTTCTGGATTCAGCCTCAGCGATCAAGCCGCACTCAACGCTATACAGCGAGCTGCGCCCTTTGCACCTTTGCCTACAGGTTATCCCAACAAATACATCCATATTCAATTTACATTTGATATCAATGTTTATGGGGAGCTAAATTTATCGGGGGATGGTGGCTAACAACAGGCAAGCGATTAATCAAAAGTCAGAAACTCAAGTGATGTCAAAGTTCAAAGTGCTTTATTGCAAGCATTTTAACTGCCATCAAATCTCCGTTCTACTATTTTTTATCTCCAAATTTATATTTCGGGCAGGTCTAATGCTCGCTGTCCTTTATTAGCCGCAAATATCGGATAGTTAACTTTAAATCTTTCCGTAGATATATAACAGTCAAGCAGCTAAAACTTGTCCCGTGCGCCCAATACCGGCAGAGCACTGAACAGCAACCTTCTGATGATTCTGCTTGGCGGCAGCTAAGAACGGTAAAATTTGGTGGATGATAATTTCAGGAGCGGCAAAAGGTTTTAAACTAAATTATTAAGAATTTTATCAAAATGATTACTGAACAAACAGAAATACAAAGGAAGCAGGAAATACCTACAGGGATATTTCAAGCTATTGGCGTGATCACAGGTGATGTTAGCTTCATCTTTGAAGAACAGAGAAATAAATATATTGCAAACATCACGATTGGGCAGTACCAGTACAACCTATTCCCCAATGGTTCATCATGGAGCAAATCGGCATCTTTTAATGGTTTGAGAAAGCAAATAGAATCTACAGGGATTAGTAAACAAAAATTGATTGTTTACCCCAAGATTACGCACTATCCAGCCAAAGAGCAGCAACATAAGGTTGCATTTCAATTAGTTGCATTTGAGAAAGAAAATGTCGAGAATTCAATCTCCAGGGAATTAAGCGACCTAGAATTTAAGCTTTCCGGCTTGTGGCAATTCATTCCAGTTTGTAGAACTCCATGCATAACTGTAATGAAGAATTTCACCGATGAACGCTTGGAGTACATTAAGCAGGCTGAATTAAGCAGCAAGGTCAACTTCATGAAGGCTACTCACATTCCCTTGATGTGGAAAGATGCACCTGTAAATCCCTTTAGGTTTAATCCTAAAATACCGAAACAGGAGCAGGGAAAAGCAATGTTTGTAAGCATCAAGGCAAGGTTTATCCCCGGTAGAGACGTTTTTGGTTTCGATTCGTTGCTAGCACTACCACAAGATGAGCCACCAAAGTATTTGAAGGCTGGCAAGCAAGACAAGGCTCAAGTACTTAAAAGTAAGTTAGCAACAAGACGACAAAAATCTGGAAATGAACCTATTAAGCTAACGATTAAACCCAAAGTTGTTGGGGAAAATAATAACCAAATAGGGGTAAGTTCGACAGCAGAGATTGAAAAGCCAAAACTCAAAAGTAAAAACTAGCTTTTAGGTCATCAATCAATATATTCAGAAATTTAAATCTAATTGCATGGAAGCGAAAGGGAGCAAAATTTTGCCAATACTAGAGAAATCCGGGGTGTGTAGATTCGCTCCTCTGCCTCATGCGCTGCCATGAGAAAAGCCACTGTTACACCTTTGTTAAAAGCCTCTTGCACTAACCGAGTTGTCAAGGCTCCTGCTATGCCCCGTCGCCGAAAAGAGCTAACTACACCGATCACAGCAGCAACTTTGTGTTTCAATTGCTGATCAGGATTAATTGAAATATCTATGCAACAGTTCTCATGAATAGCATAAATAACCTTGTTCAACCACCTGAAAGACGGGCAACAATGCAACTGAAAGATGGTCGCCAGTTGGCGTGGTCTGAATGGGGGCCTGTTGATGGTATTCCAGTTTTGTTTTGTACTGGGGCAGGAATGAGTGGATGGCTTGGTTTTGGTGCAAGCGAGCTTCCTGATCTTGGCTTGAAACTGATTGCCCCTGACCGCCCTGGCGTTGGCTTATCAGACCCGCACCCTAACAAAACGTTATCCTCTTGGGTAGACGACACACAAGAATTTATTCAAGCTAATCATCTCGATAATGTTCTGTGCGTTGGCTTCTCTCAAGGCGCGCCGTTTGCATTTGCTCTTGCTGAGTGCAATCTTGTAATAGCTTTAGCAATTGTATCCGGGCAAGACGAACTTGCTCATCCGCGTTTGAAGCCGCTGTTACATCCAGATGTCGAAAGGATGATTACTGCTGTCCAACTTAACCCTGTGGAGTTTGAGCAGCACTTTGCACAGATGGCTACGCCAGATGGGATGTGGCAGTTAATTATTAGTATGAGTGCTGAATGCGACCGAGTTTTGTATGAAAGTGATGTATTCTGTGAAGCATACCAGCAAGCTTTGAAAGAAGGTTTTTCTCAGGGCGCACACCCTTACGCACGAGACCTTGTTAACGCCCTTAGTTCATGGTCTATGGCAGTGGAGGACATTACGGTTCCTGTGGATCTTTGGTATGGTGCTTTAGATACTAGTACAGTTCACTCACCTGATTTTGGTGCAACATTGGCTTTGCGCCTACCAAATACAACGCATACCGTAGACCCAAAACAAGGAGGCTCAATCCTCTGGACAAGAGCTAGAGATATTCTCGTCAAATTGAAATCTCATTTTGACGTCACATAAGTTAGTTTTTAGTTTGTGTAGGTGCTAAAACATTGAGGATAAGCAAAATTCTGATAACTTCGCACGAGTTTTTCTTGCTCTGACTATCTACGCAACGGGAGCCCCTAGCTATCTAATTGGTATGAAAGAGGCTGAGACTCAAGCACAGTAAGAAGTTCCTGATGTTGATTAACCAAAGCTTGTATTGTGGAAACTGGATTACGATGAAGGCGACGTTTCTGTTGGCGAGAAGCTTCAGCCAAAGCTAATCTAAGACGTTGAGTTTTATACTCAGTTAGAGGTACTTGTTGAATTTGTGCAAGTAATTGTTCTTCGCTTTGGGCAAGGAAGAGAACTTGATATTGCCCAAAATCTCGCAATTCGGCAGTTGATTTGCGCCCACTAATTCGCCGTTGATTATGACGTAAATGGCTAAATAAAGACTCGATTTTGAGATTATCAGGCGGTAAGCCTGGAATATCATAGCAGTGCAATAAGTTAGTGCCGTATTTGTTCCATAGGCGTTGTAACTTTTTCTTGAGAGCAAACTGTGCCGGATTCTGTTGATGGTCAGGTTGAAACATTTGTAATAGCTCTTCCATCTCACGCCGAACTTGAAAGCTTGTTAAAGGAATTTTCGTAGTTTGTGTAATATCAGTTACTTCATCTAAGGTGCAGCCAGAGTAATCCCGATAGCGCAAACAATCAGAAATTCGTTGCAACCATTGATGTGCTTGTTCTAAGTCCGACGCTACTGAATGATTGCTGCTCAACGCTTGGTCAACCCAAACTGACAACACAGACAAATAATCTGTATCAATTTCTCGGCATGGTAAACTACGTATAACTTCTCCGATAGCTAATAATTGCTGGTAGCCCATTAAACCACCCCAGCGAAAAGGTTTGCGGCTAGTACGATTTACACAATCCCTAATTGCAGCGCGAATCTGGGATTCGATTGCTGCTAGCTCTGCGTCTCGTGACAAATAGGAGATTGCTAAAAAAGGGGGCTAGAGTCTGGCTGTCTTGACTGAGTTGAGTCTTGGGGCCTTCAAGGGGCGACAAGAGAGCTAAAGTGCTTGCTGTATAAGCTTCATAGCT
>NZ_JCACKA010000142.1:0-14251 GCF_059505145.1 Mojavia sp. | reverse complement strand
TAAAGCTAGTTTGGGCTACATTTGGGCTTAATTTTTGTTTAAGTCCCGCTAGGAATAAAAATAGGGTAAACTTTCCAGTCCTTCGGGTTCGCAGTCCCCTACAGAAGGAAACCTTCTTGCAGGGCTGTCTCACCATCTGTTACATAAAAATAGCTTTTCCACTGTTTCACGGTTTCCCACAAGGTCTCAAATGTTTTAGCACTACGGTTTCCTAAAACCCAAGCTAAAATACCTTGAGTAAAGTAGTTTACTGCCGTCCACAGCAACCCAACAGTTTTTTTGAACCTATGAATGTTTCTAATTCATCCAATTCTCCAACTTCTGGAATCTTATTTTCTTCTGGTGTGTCGGGCAACTTTTCTCCCAATTGTTTAACCCAATAAATAATCCTAGTATGATGCACTCCTTTAACCCGTTCAATGGCGCGAAAACCCATACCGTTGAGATACATTTTTAAGCACTCTTGCTTTACTTCCTCTGAATATCCTTTGGACAGGTTGTACACGTCTATAAATTGGCGATCACATTTGGTACAGATGTGCCCACAGCTTACCTCTACGCTTTCCATTCTTTCTGATTACCGTAAAACCACGGTATGGACATTGCACAGTAGATGACCTCAATTCATCCCTCTATTATGCAACGCCCAAAAAGCTAACGGGTTTACAGAAAAAGAGTTTCTGCATTTTTTTCTTAACCCCAAACATCTTCCCAATTACTAAAAGCTTCTGCGACAGAACCAAATCCTGGTAGAGCACTATCAACAACGGTAACAATTTCAGCAGTTTCATTACCACCGGCTTTTACACCACGAATAGCCCGCCCTACCATTTGACTGTAGAGAACAAGAGATTTTGTAGGACGCGCGATGACTGCCGCACTTATTCGAGGAGCATCAAATCCGGTAGTTAGAACGCCGTAATTACAAAGAATTTTGGTTTCAGCAGAATCATCTTTAAAACTATTAATCAAACGTGATCGCTCTCGTGCTGGAGTTTCACCAGTAATTACATTTGCCTGTAAACCTCTAGTTTGCAGTACAGTAGCTAGTAATTTTGAGTGTTTTATGGAAATACCAAAAACCAAAATTCGTTGGTGACGTTTAACTAGTTCTTCTACTTCTAGAATGATGCTGAGGTTTCGCTGTTCGTCATCAGCTAACTTTTTCAAAATGTGCTGAGGTAATTCTAATTCTTGTTGTATTCGCTCTAGATCTTTCTCTGTTAACTTCAAGCCGCCTTTGTAAAATAAAGGGCGAAAATTAGTTTGTGCTAGATATTGCTCTGATACTAAGTAATCTACAGGATTGTCATACTCTGGAACTTCAAGGGTTACTTTGTGTTTTGCAAAAAATTTTGATAATTCAGTATCTGCACTAATATCAGCCCAAGTCCTACCAGGTGTAGCAGTTAAACCCAACAATGCTGTATGTTCATAAGGGATTACGAGTGAATCAAGAACTAGTTTGTAAGTCTCTGCAATTGCTTGATGTGCTTCATCGATAACTACTAATGATGAAACTTTACCCAGCCTATTGATAAACTGTATGCTTTGCGTTGTGCGATTATAAACTTTTGAAAGCCCTGCTACTACTATGCCATCTTCCAATTCATCCACGTTTAGTTCGTGATCACCCCAAAAACGATAGGTAGATACTTGACGATCACCTAAAAATTGCCAAGCTTTTTGAAATTCGGTTGCGGCTTGTTCGCAAAGTTCTTCACTATAGGCTAACCATATAACTATAGTTGGTTCAAGTGAGCGTAAATGGTCTGCAATGATATTCATGGCAGTTCGGGTTTTGCCCGAACCTGTAGGCATATGCAGTAACACCCGACGTGGCTCTTGTTTAAAATAATCTTTAACTTTTCGTGCTGCAATACGTTGATGAGCAAATAAAGGATAACTAGACGCTGCTGGTTCTAATGAAGCACTTTCGATTGACTTCTCTAGTTGTGGTAATGTCAGTTCAAAGAAGTCAAATAAGGCACGTTCCCTGTCAGAACCATGACGTACCGATGTTTTTTTTAAAGTCTCGAAAACATCTCCCGTGAGTGGAACTTGCATAATTGTCGCTAGAATCTTAGCTTGTTCTGGACGTAGCAAATCCAAAAGTATAGGGCGGCTATCTTTTGATAAAATGAGGCTCGCAGGAGTGTATAATCCCATCAAAATTTCTCGCAGACGGCTGGGGGTTCCAAGGCTAGGGTCTAATAGCTTGATTAAGCGAACAGCAGCATTACCAAGTAAAATTTGTAGCGTTTCATCGTCCGCTCTTGATAGCAAGTTATCAAATTGCAATTATACCCCCACATATTGTATTGTTTTGCTCCTAGCTATCATTTCAAATCCAAACTATGTCCCAAGCAATTTTATTCTGAGCCTTCATTTGTAGCTTTCGTTAATATAATACGGTTAACAATTTTATCCTTGGTTGCAAATTCACCTAAACTGGCTTTAATGCTGTCTTCACATTTATCACGTATATCTTTCTCTGTTTGTGCTTCCTTTGCTTTAACAATTTCTTCAATTTCGCTATCAGTTTGTCCTTGACCGCGAGATTCTGCTTTAATTAAATCAATTTCGCGTTTGAAATCTGATGAGTTCAAGCAGGCTTGAACTGCTTTATAAATATATTCTTCCCGAAGTTTTACTATACTCTCAATCAAACTCGGTAATTTATTTATGTAAGCATCAATAATTGCTGAATCTTCAGCTTTCTTCAAGCCATCAAATATTATTCTAAAAGCGTGTTTTGAATGAACAATTTCTAAAATAGCATAACGGAAAAATACCCATTGTCTTTCATTTAGTTCTTTAACACCACTAAGTATTAAAAGTTTTCTTAGTCCTAACTCGTTTGTATCAAATACTCTAATTCTAGGTTCTTTGACTAGACCATTCAGAGTATAATGTTCTCCAACTGAATCAGAAGAAAAGAATGCATTAAGTGCATTTATGTAAATATTTGAGATAAATTCTACATATTGAATACGTTTGCTATATGGAGTATTTGGCTCTAACATTGGCTCAACAACTGAATGAATTGCCATTAAATAGCCAAGTTGGAAAGCTTGTGTAGAGACTGTATCGAAAATAGACTTAGAGCGTAATAATAGCTCTTTAATGTCTTGCTCATTACCTTCTGCCGAGAAAAACCTTTTGTAATCGATATTAAAAAATTGTGCAGATCTAAGCTTTTTGATTTCGTCTTCACGCTGATCAAGTGCTTTCACTACAGCGTTAGCATCACTTAGCTGATGAGTAATGTAATCTCCAACTGATTTTGCTTCGTCATTAAGCTCTTTGTGCCTATCAAGCAGGCGTTGACGATGTTCTTCAAAAACATTCCTGACTCCACTGCCTTCAAACAGCAAACTATAGCATTTACTTTGAGTAAGGTTTGCGCGTGCATCTGGGTCAAGCAAACGAGTACGTAATGCTCTCATTTCAGAATTCTGGACAGCAAATGGTTTGAATTCATCAAATAATTTTAGTAATGCTATGTCCGAAATTTTTCCCAACAAATCAACTGCTAATTCGACTTCTAAAGGAGGGTGATATTTAGCAGAGGTGCGAGAAAGTGATTGCCACTTTTCCAATGACGTACCTCTTAAAATTTCGACAGGCCGGGCAGTATTTTTGATACTTCTACCATCAGTAATATTAGACGGCTCATCAAAATTGAAAGCATCTGGATTTCCGAAAACAACTGCTGCGTGCATCTTATACAGAGCGACAGCAGAAGAATATTGTAATTGGCCAGCTACAACTTGCTTACCTAAATCAGATTCAGAATCACCGAACGAAAAAGAATAAATACGTGCTATTGAGGAAGTTTCCTCACCTCGTCCTTTCAATTTCGATAGAGTTGTACGCATCATTCGAGCAGCGAAATCTTCATCATCTAATAATAATTCTCGTGATTGGCTAACTCGTTTTGCAGTTTTATTTACAACTAGAAATATTTCTCGGCATACTCTTTTTAAATCTATACCTTTTTGTTTATATTCTTCATTCGCTTCATGTAAATCAGGTAGAAAAATAATACATACAGGTAACTCTATATGTTGAATTTGCTCTGCATTTAATGAAATATGATTATAAAAAGAAGCATATCTATCAGCACCCCAACTTTTATTTATTTGGCGATGTAAGGCCAAAATAGCCATTGCCCGGTGCTGACCATCTGCAATGACAAATGCTGTTCTTTGTCGGTTGTACTTAAGTTCACCAATTGGAGTTATATTATCTTCAAACTTTTTTTTATTAAAATCAAATAATTCCCCAAATCTAATGGCTTCCTCGCTTGAAGATGTTGGTTCTGGGTAGTATGACTGAATACCTGTTTTGTTACTATTTTTAGGAACAAGAACTGCAAGTATTGGCGGAAAAAATCGCGCTGATGCTTCTTTTTCTCCTAACAAATATGGGATAAGATCATGAGCAACACGAGAATCATCAAGGTCACGTTGCAATAGTTCATCGAAAGTTAGCTCTTCTATATCGAATACTTCGCGCCAAGGTACCATTTGAGAAGCAAGCTCATTTTCCCAAGTTCCCTCAGACCCTGGTTTCATTTTTGTTAATAAAAACTGAGCGCGTACCCGGTCTCCATCCGAACCGACCGTAAATTCGCCATAAGTTCCATAAACTGAGCTTTTCTGCACACCAAACATATTTAACGCCTCCCACAAATTGGATCTGCAACTAACTGTAAAAGTCTTTCTAATGCTCGCCTTGCTGCTGTATCTTGTTTCGGTTCGTCACTGTCAGGGCCGATATCTTTAGGAAGCGTAGTGGTAGGAAAAATGTGTACAACCAAATCTCGTGGTGCTATTTGTCTTACCCTAGCTTCAAGCGCAAATGTGTGAGATAGGCTCAAAAGCTTCATGACAGATTCCACCGTAGCTTGGGGATAAGCAGTTAAATGTCTACTTACTGGATGGTTGTCATCCCACATTTCCGTTAAAGATAAATAATGCTGACGATACACCCTCTTGTGGAGGTTTTCTGCTATACCAATGTAAATGGGTCGAGTAAAAATTTGTACAGCATTCGATTTAAAAAAATCTAAAAAAAATTTATCAGCGTTGGCGATTGCCTCATCTAAAACCTTTGACGCTGTTTCTTGCTGCTCTCCACAGACAAGGTTTAGAGGTGATGTTGAAATCAAACGAACACCATACCGCATCTGGATGCTCGTTGAAATTTCAATCGTTGTTCCTAAAAAAGAGGATAGAGTTTTACTGATAGCCTGTTCATCGATAACACCAGGCTTATAGTACCAAGCGTATAAACCTTGCTGATGCGGTATCCGTGCTATCTGAGAGCCTTGATATTCCGTTTGAGTAGTTATTTCCATGAATTGTTTAATTCGCTACTCTATTGTACCCAGTAATAATTCTGTTATTTACAAGTGACAAGCAAAACAAGGCTGTTCATCATCTTCACTGTCGAGAACTTCTTCTAAAGCTTCAGCAAGGGTTTTATTTGGTGCTGTTTTTTTCTCCTTAATCATTGCTTTTTCATGCTCGGCAATAATTTCGTCTTTCCGAGCAAGAAGTTCTAACAATGACTCTCCTTGATTCCAGGTATAAGTTCTACCGTCTTTATGGTTAGATTCATACTCAACTGCTTTTTGAAATAAATCAGGATGTTCTTGAGCTAACATTACCCATTCATACTTGCGTTGGAAGAAACAGAAGAAACACCCAGAGCGGCTACGCCAGCGATAATAATCAGGAAGACCAATCCCGCTATCTTCTAATAGCTGAATAATGTCAGCCTTCACCAAACCTTTCTCCTTAAAAGGAAACACAGGTTTAATATTAGGTTTAGTAGAGATATAACCATCACGGTTTTCATCAGCACGTATGCCAATGTAACTAACAGCCTCATCATCTCCAACAAAATCCTCTAAAGGCTTGATTTTCATTTTGACGGTACACCAACGCATTTGGGGTGAAGGTAATAAACCATCATGAATCGTCAACCAATGATCAAAACCGCGTTTTTCACTGAGGTAATGAATTTTAATACCCAGCCGTGCCTTTATACGATCAAGATATTCGTAAGTTTCTGGTAATTCCTTATGAGTATCACAAAAAAAGTACTCTATTTCTGGAATCTCTTTATGCAACAAAATGGCTAAGGCAGTACTGTCCTTTCCTCCTGATAACCCTAAGATATGTCTAACTGTTTTCTTAGCCATGCTTCCTCTTTATCTGTTTGTTAAGTAGTTTAGAAGCTTTTGTACTAGACTCTGAGCCTAACACATACTCAGTTAATTTAGCTACAACGCTTTGATGTAATTGCGGATTCTCATACTTCCTTAGAATTCCCAAAATTTCTTCAACTACACCATCGATTTGAACTTGATTTTCATGATCAAACCAAACTAATGAATGAGTTTCCTGACCGTCTGGACGTGTAACTGTAATTTTGCGTGCTTCAAAACCCTCGGAAGTTCGAGTTTGAGAATCTTTCTGTAAAGCTTCAAGATTTTTGAAGCGTCGAGCAAGGTCTGAAAGCTTCAGTTCAAAATTTGTTACATCTTCATCCGTCCACGATTCAGCAGGCTTATCAGCAACAATCATTAGCAATGCTTCTAACCATTCAGTGTCATTAGCATTCTCATCTGCCGCTGCTTGTACAAAGCTTCTTACACGACGTTCTAAAACTTGACCGCTAAGATAACTAGCTCTTACCCGTAAATCTTCCCGCAGTTTTTCTTCGCCACTGCGTACTGCAAAGGCGCTATAAAGAAGGGATTCACAATCACTAAGTAGACGGTCATAAGCTGTTTGAATCTCGTGCAGGGCTGTAACAAGCTTTTTCCGCAAAGTTTTCGCTATTGTTCCATCATCCTCTTGGGTAGCAATAATAGGATTAAGCCCGCAAGCTAAAGGTAAAGAAGTAAACAAAAGCTCGTCCGGTTCTTGAGATTTCTGCAAGTTTTGCAAAATTGCTAATGCTTCGTTACTCAGGCGCTTAGTTTTAGTAGTGTATGACGGTAGCTTTTTAACGAATTGAAATAACGGCTTGACCACAACGAGTAAAGTTGAATTTCTTAACCCTCGTGCGGCTAGAGTATCCTGTTTACGTAAAATTGATTCCAGTTCCTTAAAGACTTGCGATCGCAGCCCAACGACTTCAAAATGTTTAACTCCAAACCGTGAGGGATCTTTTAGTAATAGTTCAAAATGCTCTGCACCTAACACTGGGATAAATGTACCGTCTTTATAAACACCCACATCATCAATGTGGTATAGCAACACTGCTGCTATTAATACTGGGATAACCCCACGCTTTACACCATAGGGAGGAGCTTCTAGAATTCTATAGATGTTGCCCAAAGTTTGGATTTTATCTTTGGCTTGCAAGCAAAAATCATCTATTGTTTGCCAAATCGTCCATACACCAGATTTTTCATCAGGTGGGTAAAAACCCCATTGTCCATTTTCTTGACGGTGAATTTTAGTCTCGTCAAGTACAGAATAGTACATAGCAAGTTCGGGGCCAAATCCTTCCAAGCAAAGCTTTTCCCGGTCTTGCTTTTCTAGCATTGCCTCGATTAGCTCTCTTCTGGCTTTAGCACCTTGAGAAGTTACTTCACGGCGATTTATCAGCTCGTTCCAGAGTCTTAGCCCTTGATGGTAAACCTCATCACAGATATCTGATAATTTGGCATTAAAATCGGTAGCATGGTTGATTATTTCTTGTTTACCTTTAATCCAAAAAGTAACATTGGTTACTAAATCGAAAGTTTGAGCAATGGTTTCATCTAACAACTGTTCAGCTTGTACTAATCGATAGCGTACTTCTAGTCTTGCAACGCCATCACTTTGTAATTCAGCAGCGCTACTTTGAATTTTCTTTAATGCGGCCAATTCTCTGACTCTAATTCGTAATATATCTAACTTAGATGGACACAGCAAAATCAATGGTTTCCCGTCAGATGTAGTTGCAGGTACATTAGTTGGTGATGCTTCATCTACCCAGTACCCAACTAAGCCATCACAATCATCACTAGAACAAGACAGTTTTGTTAAATCTTGCAAACCATCTATATAACGCCGCTCGAAGTAACGTAAAGTGCCTGTTTTATAGCTATGGCGTTGAGCAACGATAGGTTTAAGCGGACGAATATTCGAGAGAAGAGTAACTAGAGGAGAACGTTCTTTTTCTAGATAACTTGTTAATTCGATATCAACATTAAAGTCTGAACCTTGCCAAATCCTTAGTTCATCTAATTGGCGACGATATGTAATGACACCTTTCTGGAGAAGATTATCGATTACTTGTCCCCAGAGACTTTTATTCTCATCCGAAGGAATATCACACATCGCTAATGTCACTAAAGTACGAGTTGCTCTCATTGCACCTGTAGTAGTGACAAGGTTTAAAATGCCGATAGTTTTCAAGACTTGCAAACTTTCAACATCTTTACCCTTAGCATCAGCAATTAAATTTTGGATTTCTACCCAGCGTTGAAGATTTGGACGAGAGGCTAAACCAGAACCAACTGCTTCAATAAAATAATCATAAACTCTATCCAACTTTAATGTTGGTAAAATCTGGGTATCAATAGTGCTTTCATTTAAGAAATTATTAAATGAATATGGTTCATTACTTGTAAGAAAAGTAAATAGCGAACGATCATTTTGAGCATATCGAGTACACAACATCGGTATTATCAATGCTGTGATAGGATGCAAAGGATGAGTATCAGTTAAAATTTCATACGTATAATCATCCTTGATATCAGTTGGTAAAAACTCTAACCACTCTGTTGCTTGTTTATGAATTAAATTCTTAAATTCTTTAGCTTTTGATTGATCGATTGCTTGACCAATTAATCGCATCATCTGGGCTGGAGAATCTTTGAATGGAATATCTTCAAATCTACCTTGAATTTTTGACCATTCATTACGTTGTACTGAAGCTAATCTTTCACTATAATCAGCAAATGCTTGGTGCAATAAACCTAATATATAAACTTGATAACCTTTATCCTTTGGTAATTCTGCTAATTGTTGTAGTAAATATAAATCTTCTGCACCTTGATTTTGAACAGCAAATTCCAGATTTTTACCCAATTCATCAATAATTAATACAATTCCTGTAGAAACAGATTTAGCAATTTCTTTAATTAAATTAGGTATCTCTCGACTATCTATAATTTCTCCATTTGCAACTTTTAATCCAAGGTCTATTATTTTTTGCGCTACTTTAATTTTAGAAATTTGTTGACGCGACCAGAAGGTTTCAGCACCGCGTTCTAAAGCACGAACAATAGTATTACTTAACGGTTCTCGTTGTGCAGCGACTACTGCTCGAAATAACCCTTGAGCAGGTATAACTTCTTTTAAAGCTAAATATTCAGAACTATCACCACCAAATGTTTTTGCTGCAATTTCTAACGCAACTTGATGCGACTGACTTTTTTGGGGAGCGCATAAAGAAGCAAAAAAATGGGCGAACGCAGATTTCCCAGTACCGTAAACACTTGTTACAGTCCAAGCTCGGTGATTGGAGTCCCCAGTTAATCCAGCTAATATTCGTCTAGTTGCATCTACCGACCTTTCAGTCAGAATATAACCCTGCAAAGCATCAATTTTGTCAAAGTCCCGCTCAAGGTTGATAGAACGAGAATAACGACGTTTGAGGCTGAAATAATCAGATAAAGCTTTATTCATCGTTTTGTCTAAGCAACCTTACGTCTGTAGTACTTATCTAAAATATCCCCTGCTAATGCTTCTGGCTCGGATGTAAAGGAAAATTGAATTAAACCAGCTGAATCAGAAAGTGAAATAGCAGATTTTGGCCACCTTGCGACTTGTTCGATAGCATCACACACAGCGCTCTCTGAAAGTTTAAAAGCCATCCCAGGACTGCCAATGTCGTAAACTAGGCGAGAAATGGAAATAGTTCTTTGTTCACGTCCTACAAAACTGGCATACTCAAGACAAGTGGCAACTAATATTTCTGCTGGTAAATTTCTTTTTGCACCAACTCGAAAAGTAAAATGCCTAGAGTCCCCTGCGGTATGTATAATTCCCAATTGAGTAAAGGGACAGTCCAAACTTTCTTCAGTTATACCCGCCTTGATAGTTGCTTGCTCAACATACATTCGCAAAATACAGGAAATATCTTTCTTAAGAGAAGATTCAGCAATGCGAGGTGCAATACTATCTCTATAGCTGCACAAAGCATTGAATAAGTCATCTTGTGAAAATTCGTTATCCCGAAAGATATTAAAAGTAAAATACCAAGCAGCAGCATTACAGCTTGGTTTTAGTAGGTTCCAATGTAAGAGCCATAGCGTTGCAGGATCTTCTAAAAACGAATCCCAACCATCTTCCCCTAAAAGGCGAGCGCCAAACTCCGAAGGAGTATCATTTTCTAAGACCTTAAAAGCATTACACCAATAGCGAATAGCACTTGCCATGTTTTTACCAACACCTAGCCTTATAGGTGCATCTTCTTGTAAGAAGATTTTAGAATTAATTTGAGCAGCATCAAAGCCTTTTTTAATCCAACCATATCGTGGGTGAAATGTCTCATGTCGGGCAAAGGAGGCATTGACATTAATAAGTTCTTTAACAGCACCATCTAAGTTAAGGCTAATTTGTTTTGCCATAGATAAATATTTTATAACTTAATAAAACATCTAGTGAAGTTTAGTAAAATTTCACTTATTATAGGAAGATTCATATTGCGATAAAGCATAGAGCAAGTTGGCAAGCGGATACTATCCAGTAAATAAGGCAATGGTTCAGCGTGATAACAGCTTAGATAAGCTAGAAGAAACTAGTTTAATAGAAGCAAGTAAGGTTTCTAATATACATGAACTAAATACAATTGCAAATATTAAGTTACCTAACAAGCATAAAGTTATACCTGAATTAAGCACAATTGCTCAGACTTGTAAACATAGTCCAGTTGGCAAACTTCTTCCAGATGCTTTTTACATTCATATTTCAGCACTACACGCCGTTGAAGAAGTGTTACAGCAATACGAAAGTTTGGCCAGAAGTGTCGCCTCTCAAGCTGAGATTCCAACAATCATAAAATTTAGCACTAAGAAACGAAAAATTTCTTATCTGTTATACCCGAATTTTGATACTGATCCTCATCCAGCCTTAAAAGCAAGTATCCAAGTTGATTTAGAAACTTTAGAAATCGCTTACCGAGACTACAGTAAGTCAGACAATCCTCCTATTCTCCATCGCAAAGAAACTTTAGTTACTCGTGATTATCCTCTTTATCAACAATTTGCTGAACTCACTCGCGCTCAAGAGACTTTAGGTTTACTTGATAATCCCAGTAGCATCGGCACAAGAAACGGATGGCAACAGCGTCTGCAAGCCTATAATGTTGAAATCCAAGAGCATCGCCTTATCCAACATCAAACAGTAACTAATAACCGTGAATTTACAGCACGCCAGGTAGAGCGTCATAAGGCGGCTATTGTTCGTAATGACTTTTCTCGCCCTGTGCGTTTAGCTTTAGAAGCAGGCTTATTCACAGAAAATACAACTTTTTTTGACTATGGTTGCGGACATGGTAATGATGTTGCACGCATCGCACAGCAAGGTTATATAAGCATCGGTTGGGACCCTTATTACTCACCTGATACTCCTCAGATTCCTGCTGATATCGTTAATCTTGGCTACATAATTAATGTTATCGAAGATACATCTGAACGCCGAACAGCTTTGGTCAAAGCCTGGGAACTTACCCATAAAGTTTTACTTGTTGCCGCACAAGTCACACTAGCTGATACCAATAAAGGTACAGTAGCTTACGGTGATGGGGTAGTCACTACCCGCAATACTTTTCAGAAATATTATGAGCAGGAAGAACTCAAAATTTACATTGACCAAGTTCTTGGTGTTGATGCTATTCCTGTAGCATTGGGTGTTTACTTCATTTTTCGAGATGAAGCTCAAGCTCAATTATTTCGTGCTTCTCGTTTCCGTTCTCGTACCACTACTCCTAGAGTCCGTTCTCGTATCAAGCGATTTGAAGACTATCAGGAACTGCTAACACCTTTAATGGCTTTTGTTACTGAGCGTGGTCGTCTTCCAAGTAAAGGGGAACTTTCACAAGAAGCTGACATAAATGCTGAGTTTGGCACTTTACGGCGTGCGTTCCAAGTTATTGTGCAAGCTACAGACCCGCAAGAGTGGGAGGCAATTTCTGAAAAACGCCGTCAAGATTTAATGGTTTATTTAGCTCTGTGTCAATTTAGCCGTCGTCCGAAATTAGGAGAATTAGCCCTCGAAGCACAAGAGGACATCCTAGCTTTATTTGGAACATACAAGCAAGCTTGGGCAAATGCCGATCAAATGCTCCACAGCTTAGGTAATTCTGAAATTATTGCCGAACGTTGTCAAAATAGTCAAATTGGCAGAAAACTGCCAAATTCCCTCTGGGTTCATATTTCAGCGCTACAAGCCCTCGATCCGCTACTACGACTCTATGAGGGTTGCGCTAGCCGCACTATCGGTCGCTTAGAACAAGCAAATGTTATTAAATTCCATACTAGAAAACCAAAAATTTCTTATTTCTTTTATTCAGATTTTGATGCTGATCCTCATCCTGCCTTGCAAACCAGTATGGAAATTGACCTACGTGATTTAGGTGTAATTTATCGAGACTACGAAGCTGACGATCCTCCGGTGTTACATTGCAAAGATGCTTTAGTTACTCCTGATTATCTGCATTATGAAAAGTTTGCAAACCTGACTCGTAAAGAAGAGGATTGGGGATTGTTAGATAATTGGCGGCTCATTAGTCATCGCTCTGGTTGGCTCAAATGCCTGAAAGAAAACTGTGCAACACTCAAAGGATATCAATTATCCTGGCAAAAAGACGCTGACCCCTACAAACTCAAGTTACTGCGTTCTGCTGCTCAGAAGCGTCAAAGGAAAAGACGTAATTCTGATGAAAACACGTGTTCTAAAACAACACCTTCTATTATTAATATGAATTAATTAAAAGTGAAATTTGAATCAGTTTGCTTATTGCAAATAGCTTAGATTAAATTTTTAGTTAGATTGAGTAATAAATAATAGTTTAAAATTACAACTATTTCAGTATTTTTAAAGGTTAAATATAGTCAAAAATTAAATAATTATCAATTGATTAAGGGCTTTGCATCCTGTTATTTATTTCTTGATGAAGTTTTTTCCAATGTTTACGAACTTGATGGCGAATTGCTTGTGATTCCATAGTTATAGAAGACCTATAGGCATACTTAATAAAATTCTTTGAACCTAAGTGGCTATAGTTTTCATATAAACTTTTACGATAAATTTGAGATGCTCCTGCCTTTGAAGCTACTATTACCCTCGCTCGAACTCCTGCTTTCATTCTGCCATAGTAACGAGCAAGAGTTTGAGGGCGTATTAAGCGGTATTGGCCATCAAATACAAATCCTAAATACTGTAGAGGAGGTGAGCCTACCAGACAGTTGTTGATGATTTTAAATTCAGAAGTTTCTGTTTTTTCATTATTGAGAAAAAGATTTTTTCCATACCTTTGTATTTCTTTATCAACGAAACTTTTAATATTTTCTGTATACTGTTGTGGACATATCCAAAGGATGTCATCACAATAGCGTCTATAAATACCATTTATTTCATACGCATACTGTGTCATAAATTTATCAAATTCAAGGAGAAAAATATTCGATAAAACAGCACTGATGGGAGAACCTTGTGGAATGCCAAATTTTTCTTTATTTATCTGAATTAAACCTTTTCCTCTAACACGTTCTCGGAATTCTTTAACTGAGCAAATTCGTTTTTTATCTTTAATATTTTGAAGTTCATTTATTCCAAATTCTTCAAAAACCGCATTCCGATCTACATAAGCATAATTAGTAATTGACTTGTATACTTTATAGTGATCTTCAGGCAATTTTATAACTTCAAGTATTTCACACCAAGCTTGTTTTAACTTATAATGATCAATGTTATCAAAAAATTTAGATAAATCAAAAGCAAGTGCTGTACAAGGCGCTTTTTGCTCAATTTTATCAAATACTTCTTTAGAGAAATCAATATTACTTTTGCCTAAAGCGCGATAAGCTAAAACACATTCATCAACTCTATGCCCTAAGATAATTTTTTCATATAATTGACTAATTTGATGAGAATACCAAGCATAAATATGAGAGTCTAGAGGGAGCATCCAGTTTTGGAAGATTTACCATTTCTGAGAAAATGTAGAAGGAAAT
>NZ_JCACKA010000141.1:0-14281 GCF_059505145.1 Mojavia sp. | reverse complement strand
CTCGTCTTCAACAAGTACTGCCAGTAGACCAGTCAGTACAAGTTCGACAGATTGAACGTGATAAGTACAAAAGGCTTGTAGCTGAGGTATTTGTGAATAACCGTTCTGTTAACCTTGCTATGGTGCAAGAGGGGCAATATGAAAGTTTATCGGCAGTATCTCAAAGGATGCGATCGCACCAAACAACAATTGCTCCAAGCTGAGGCTGATGCTAAAAGTAAGAAGTTAGGATTTTGGAATCAATCGCAGCCGATGATGCCTTGGGATTTTAGGCGAGGTAAGAAAAACACTCAGCCTGCCAACACGCGATCGCAAACACAACAATGCGACGGGGCTTACCCAGATATTTGCATACCACCCAATTCGGCAGACTTGGATTGTTCTAATATTCCCTACCGCAGATTTAGAGTTGTTCCACCAGATCCGCACGGGTTTGATAGAGATGGAGATGGTGTGGGTTGCGAGCGGATTTCCGCTTGCTTCAACGCTTTTCTTTTATGCCGTGTACACAGAACCACAAGTCGGACGAGTTGGTATGACGCTAGAGCAGGCACAGTCTGGCACGACTAAAGTATTTTCAACAATGACAAATCACGAGCAAAGCCAAAACTTTGGGAATAATTTAGTTACTGAAGCTTAAAGTACACATTTATGCCTCAATTGCCGTTAAAGAAATTGCTGCTCGGAGAATTTAGTTGGAAAAGACTAGTGCGATCAATACTGTTGATTTACACTTTTTTCGGACTGTATGTCTTTTTTCGAGCAGACAGTATGATTTTTTTGCCTCAGCCTGCGAGCTATCAAGACAGTGAAAGTATTCTCAAACTACCTGTCACTGATAATGAACAGATTTCAGCAATATACTTGCCCAACCCTCAATCTGCGTATACTTTGCTCTACATTCACGGTAATGCAGAAGATATTGGTAATATTCGTCCTGCGTTAGATCGCTTACATAGTTGGGGATTTAGTGTTTTTGCTTTTGACTACCGTGGTTACGGAACAAGCGATGGTAAGCCAAGTGAACATAATGCATATCAAGATGCTGATACTGCCTACAAATACTTGACACAACAACTTAAAATTCCTCCTAAGCAAATTATCATCTACGGTCGGTCAGTAGGAGGAGGATCAGCAACTGAACTAGCAACTCGTTATTGGGTTGCTGGTTTAATCTTGGAGAGTACATTTATCTCTGCTTTCCAAGTCGTTGTACCTTTTGCCTTACTTCCTTTCGACAAATTCTCTAACCTTGACAAACTGCGAAAAATTCGTTGCCCTGTGCTAGTTATGCATGGTCAAGCTGACCAAACAATTACTTTTAAACACGGTCAAGCACTTTTTGAAGCTGCACCAGAACCTAAAATGTCTCTTTGGATAGCACAAGCAGGACATGATGATTTTACTTGGATAGCAGGTGAACGCCATCAACAAACTTTACTATCCTTTCAACAACTTGTAGAAAAATACAATTAAAACTCTAGTAAAACTATTGCGCTGACTGCAAAACCTTCATGCCGATGAAGATAACAAATTTTTATTATTTTGCCTGGAACAGTTTAACTCGGTAGCAATACTATCCCAATGAAGGGTGGAATGCGGCTATTTATGAAATATGCACTATTAGTTTGAAATTTGTATATGTCTGGTGTAAATAAGCCAAGTAACCATAGCGACAATATCTTGAAAAAAATCTTGTTAATTATTGGAACTGGAGGATTATTACTTGGGATTCCGATTATGTTCATTCGAGTTCCACCAAGCTGTGGCTGTGGTGATAGCAGTAAAGCTACAGTTGGAAGATTTATTAAGGCACAACAAGCATATTTCTCGGAGAAATCAGCTTTTGCTCAATCGTATAGGTTGTTAGAGCTTGGAGATGGAGATGCACCAGCAGCTACAAGCCGCTATCGATATACCGTAGACATGAGTAAGGATAAGTCATTTATATATGCAACTCCGATAAAAGAATTTCCAACTGATGTATTTCAATTAGGACTGACCAAACAGGGCTTCAACAGCCTGATAGGTGCAGTTGCTTACGAGCAAAAAAATAAAACTACTATTTCAATAATGTGCCGCTCCGAAAAACAGACTTTAGCTTATCCTCCCCGACCTATTTTTAAACAAGGTAATTTTAGCTGCCCTATCGGTTTTGAAACTATCAAATAGGATAGTCTGCAAACAATGAATGACATTTTTCGTTTTTAGAAGGATTTTTCGGATTTACAATTATACTACTACATTTGGATTTTATTCTCAGTAAACACTCCAAAGCACAATAAAAATACTAGCAATTGATACAGTAAAATTTTTGACACCTGAGCATTTTTTGAACTCAAAATGTACGCATTAAGAAGAAATAAAAGTTTTTAATTTGTTCATCTTTCCTCTACCAGATGCTATGCGAACGCGTCAAAGCTCCCACTGATTGTAATGCATGAATTAATAATGCGCGAAAGTTGATTTGAGCATGGTTGACTACTTAATTAATCTCTTGATTATGTCAGAAAATTTACAAGTGATTAAGTGAGAAATCAATTGCCGTTTAAACCACAACCTAAACAACGCATACAAACAGAGAAAGTCGCTAAAAGTAAGACAATTTCAATCAGTAATTCAAACTAGCAATTGAGCAACTAATTCTAACAAGCGATCGCCCTTCAGAATTTACCAGTCGTTTAGAGATGGCATTAGGTAAAGTGGCAGCAGAGTAATTTAATAGGTAGTCAAGCGATGGCGCAGAGTGTCTACCATAAACGGTTTTGATGGTTGCCCTAAGATAACGTGCGTAACGTTCCAATCCAAACATCTCCTATTTTAATAGCAAAGTATCTATCACCATTCTGGAGAAAACCTGACCTGTAAGCTTTCTGTTTGATTTTGTGAATTTCTGCTTCACTTAGTTGGTCAATCTTTTCATAAAAATAATTCTCTTGGGCGTAGAGTTCCCACTGAAAATTTTCCAGACTGAAGTTATGAATTTTATATTTCTCAAATGGAAACGTTCTAGCTTCGTTGCTCTTTGTAAAAGTATTGTTATATCCAACAATCCAATCTCCAGTCGCCGCTACAACTTGAGAGTTTATAAAATTATGGTCAAACAACCATATCTTCAAGTAAAAAGGCTCTCCCGACTCCTGAAGTGTTTTATGCCAATTTAAATAAATCTCTATTAAAGCCTCTAGTATTAATCGATTGTACCAAATCGGAGGATTTCTTCTTACTAAGCGATACCAGGGGTCAATAGTGACCTTGACATAATATCGTTGAGACTTGTGCAATTTTGCTATATCTAAAGTAAGATTGTAATTTTTCCAATAGTTAATTTTTCTAATCTGTTTTTTCCAACCTCGAATCTTTTTCTTGTTACTGTACGGGTTTGACATTGCCTTATTACAGGAGTTAACTAATCTACTACTGTAGTATGTATATATTTGGCTTTAAGTTACTTACTTTGTATAAACCCGAAAGCTAGCGCAAAAACACAAACCACTAAATGTGCGCTCGCCCCAATTCTTAGAGTAAACCCCAAGCAATGGTCTACATACACCCCACGCCCAGGCGAACGCTCAAACTTAGATTGAACCGCTTGTTTTGCTAAGACTAATTACCCCAATTATTAAGGGAAGACTAGCAGTAGGAGCGATCACTCTTAAGGCGGGGCGTAGCCCATCGCTCCTCCCAGACTTAAAAAATTGTAATATATTAAAGTAATCACTTCCAGCGGCCGTTACATTAGCGCTCACCCGCTTTTCAAAAAATCTACCAAGTTATAAAACTCAATTTTGGAAACAATTTAAACTATTGTTAATCTGATAATAAGTTTGTTAAATTCATACCATATATATAATAAGGGTTTCGGTATTCTTTTGAAATATCATTCATTGATTCACTATTTTCTTGAAGATATTTACTATTACTCTCTTGAAGCCTTTTAAGTTTTTGATATATGGGAGAAGATTTATCTTTTTTACCACTATTAATATAGTTTAAAACATCTTCCCTTAACTTATTCAATCTATTATGAGTAGCTAAAGGATTATCTGAAGATAGAGTATAAGCTGTTCTATAGTCATGCCCAGCCTCTCTCAATCTCTTCCATTCTTCCCATCTGGACTTTTGATTTAATGGTTCCATTGGATTAAATCTATCGCTATAATTAACAGTATATTTAAATTAGTTTAATTATTATATATTACCTACCTAAATAATCCCTTATTTTGCTACAGCAGACATTGAGACATACATCGAGCGCATAACAGCATTCGAGAGCATGAAAACCACCGACGCGATCACCCCCAACCATGACCAACATCCACAACATCGGCATCACCGATACTGAGTATGCCAAGCTACTAGCCCAAGGCTACGACCCCAACCTAGAATACCAGTTGGTTGAGCTTGGCGAGAGCTTAGACCAAGCTTGTTGCTAGCGCGAATAGTGGGACTGACACAAGACAAAGCACCCCAGACAGACGAGGAGTGGGAAGAGTTCATGGCAGTGTGGGAGGATAGTTACGATGGTTCTCTTGGAAAGTGAGCGATTGCCCTTACTCGATTTTTAGAGGAAAAGTTAAGGATGCGTAGTTTACCAATCGTACTCAAGGCTAAAAATAAGCAATTTAACCAAGATAAGGATATTGTGGCGGTTTGATTTTCAATAATTCTGTCCAGTATCGTATAGCATTATATTTGGTGATTTCGATGTCACGCGATTTGTGAACTCTGCCTATTTCCATTAGAAAATACAGCAGATTGCGGGTAAGTGTAGTACATTAAAATCAGTGCATCAGGCTGAAAATGAAACCTTACTCCATCGATTTTCGAGAAAAAATAGTCCGAGCTTACGAACAAGGAAACACCTCAATCAGACAAGTGGCATCTCGATTTGATGTAAGCAAAGCTTTTGTACAAAAACTGCTCAAACAGAAGAAGACTAAAGGTCATGTGGAACCAGGAAAACAGGGTGGAAGTGTCAAGAGTGAGTTGGATGGGTATAAAAGTCAGCTTGCTTTAATGGTAGAAGAATATCCAGATGCAACCTTGAATGAATACTGTGAGTATTTGGGGGAAACTCACAATCAATGGGTAAGTAGCACTACGATGTGCCGTGCTTTACAAAGACTGCAACTGACTCGAAAAAAAAACATTACGCAGTAGCCAAGGAGCAACCGAGAGAGTTCAAAAACTTAGGAGCGATTATTGGGAACAAGTCAAACACATAGATCCTGACAATCTCGTATTTTTGGATGAGATGGGGGTGTTGTTAGGGTTGACTCGCACTCATGCCAGAAGCCCATTAGGACAAAGAGTATATGACTTAAAACCCTTTTATCGTGGAACAAAAGTTACTGTTATTGGTGCAATCAGCCTCAAAAATGTCTTGGCGGTAATGACTTTAAATGGGTCAATGGGTGGAAATGCTTTTGAGGTTTTTGTCGAAAAATGTTTACTTCCTGTGTTGTGGCCAGGCGCAGTCGTTGTTATGGATAACCTTCCTGCTCACAAAGTAGCTGCAATTGAAGGGTTGATTAAATCCAAGGGTGCTAGTGTTCAATATCTTTCACCGTACTCACCGGATTTTAATCCCATTGAACATTGGTGGTCACAACTAAAAGCTTTTCTACGCTCCTTTTCTCCAACCACCACGAAAATGATTGATATTCTCATTGCTACTGCACTCGATTTGGTTAACCCCAAACATTTAAACAACTGGTTTACAAACTGCTGTTACTGTACTTCATAAACCTGCAATCTGCTGTATGTAAGTTTAAGAGCAGTAAGTAAGTTAATCAACCCTACCGCTTTAAAATTCTGTAAAAATAAGTGGAGCAGAATTTGTAATTTTTGTTTATGACGAAAATACATCCACCATTTCATTTGATGTATGGCGATACTGGTTTGATAAACTAATGTATTTTCTACTTGGGTTAATTTATCTTTAGCTTGATAATAAAACTGCATTTCTCTGTCAAAATCACCTGCTTTCTGGGCTAAAGCTGCATCATCCGCTAATTGATAAGCCTGACTAATTAAGTTACCTGCTGTTTCTGCCTGCTGTTGAGTGTAACCAAGTTTCATATATATAGTAGCTGCTGCTGATGCCAATTCTGCAAACTCCTCAGCATCATGTAACCAATATATTTGTGCTTGTAATTCCCCTAGTGTGGCTGCTAAAGTCTCATTCATATTCAATCTAACTTTTTCTATAAGGCAATCTGGTAGTGATGCGTTCAGGGTTTCCTCTAAGAAAATGAAAAGAGCGATCGCTGAAACGATAATGCGTTTTTTACTCTTTGAGATTAGCGGATGCTCCCCTTGTAGTAAGCTACAGCTAATATTCCAAGGGTGATGCAACGGGAGCTTGATGATAACGAAGAAGACCATTCAGTGTAGGGTTTGTGAATTGTGTTGAGGATTGAAAGCCGATGTGCGCCTAATTCCCCAGTGACCAGTGTATAGCGGTCATCTTGCTTCATTTTTATCCCCAAAATGTCATTTGGAATAATTGTAAAGCAATCACCTCTAGCATCGTCAGGCGATCGCATTTTCACGGAAATAACTGTTGAAGTGCGCCGTTCTTAGAGGATGCATGGCGATCGCTCCCCCTCACAACCCTCAAACCCTGCTAAAATCCCTGTATCAAATATACCAACTACCATGTCTGGCAAAGGATTTGGTCAAGGTAAACCCACAAAAATAGTACAAAAAGCATCCTGCAATTATTGCTAGTAGGGACTCGGAGCAGGTTCTCCCACACTGTTAGTCCAGATGTCGTCTGGCAGCGATCGATCGCGGTGACACACTCGATCTAGGAACTGGGTTGTCATTCGTTTTAGTGAGGAACAATTTGTTTGTTATCCCCATAGCTGCTGCAAGACCGTAGCTCAGGTTATCACTCAAATTACAGGGGACACTTCGGCACTAAATCAGTTTCTTAACGTTCCAGACTTACAGCAACAACAGCAGTGGACAGAACAAGAAGCTGTAGAGATGGCAGCAAGCAGAAAGAGAGACAATTATCAATGTCAAAACGGTAACTTTCATAATAATTCTTCTACATTAATGACATCGCTGATTGAAAAAAAAGAAGGTAGTCGCGCTACGAAGAGGAAGAATGCCTACAGAAAAAAAATGAGGGCTATCAAGGCGGCTAAATCAATTGATGAGACTAGTTAAAATATTTGGGCAATTATTTCCAATCCTCAACTTCCCATTGCTCCAACGCCTGAAAATCCAGTACCCGACAAGGGCAAACAATTACTGTTCGGCTCGGCTGTGTGGATGCACCCGAACTCAAACAAAATCCTTGGGGTCAGCAATCCAAGTCTCGTCTCCAGCAACTACTGCCAGTGGGTCAGTCTGTGCAAGTTCGGTCAATTGAGCGTGATAAGTATAAAAGGCTTGTAGCTGAGATTTTCGTGAATAACCGCTCAGTGAACCTCACGATGGTACAAGAGGGGCAATATGAAAGTTTATCGGCAGTATCTCAAAGGATGCGATAAGCGAAGCTTAAGCCTTCGGCTATCGCACTAAAGACCAGTTTCTTCAGGCTGAAGCTGATGCTAAAGGTAAGAAGTTAGGATTTTGGAATCAATCGCAGCCGGTGATGCCTTGGGATTTCCGGCGAGGTCAAAAGCTAACTCAAGACACGACGACGCGATCGCAAACACAACAGTGCGTTCCCTCTTAGGGTTGCCGAAGGCATCCATCCTACCCAGATATTTGCATTCCGCCCAATTCGGCAGATTTAGATTGTCCTGATATTCCTTACCGCAGATTTAGGGTAATTCCACCCGATCCGCACGGGTTTGATAGAGATGGGGATGGTGTGGGTTGCGAAAGATAACTATTAGATTTGTAGGTTTAATCCAGTGGGAGAGTATATTTAGACAGCATCAGTACGAGCGCCAATTTTCTGATTAATCAAGTAAATTTATAGAAACATATGCTTGAAAATTTCTAAAATCTTGATCAGTTGTCAATATATACCAACTACGACGATAAGCTACTGCACATAGTAACAAATCAGTGTTAGCTCCTTGGATACCATTTGAACGACACGTATTATAAAACTCAGCAGCTAATTCATAGTCTTCGATGGTTAACGACAAATCAGGAAAAGCACGAAGCGAGTCTTTAAGCCTAGTAAACTGTTCAGTAGAACGAACACCTGAAAGAACTTCTTGTCTGACAACACCTAGTAAAACGACTTGCTCATCTGCAATTAACTCACGTAAGCGTTGAACCACAGATAAAGCTTGTTGTTGGGTATTACGCCGTAACGCTAACGACCACACAGAGGTATCTACAACAACTTTCATTGTTTTTGTCGCTGCTGTTTGTAATTATAATCATCGTCATAATCAATTGTTCCAAATAAATCAAGTATTTTCATCTGCTGACGACGTTGTACATATTCACGTAGGGCTTGTTCGACCACATCGCGTTCGTTTCGTTGGTTACTTAGAGCTAGAGCTTCTTGAATTAAAGCTTCGTCGATTTGGAGATTAACTGTCATGCAATTCAATATTAATTGGTTCTTTTATGTATTATATAGATGAAGCAGAAAACCCCACGTTGTGAAAAATGGGTTGAGAGATTTCTACACAGTATCATCCATCCACCCACAGTTTGCACAATCCCAATGTACCCGTGCCCTGTAATCAAATTCATATTTGGCACCACACCCTGGACACCTACCAGTAAACAACGGATGGCAATCAAGCAACTCTAACTGTTGCTGTTGTGTCCAGCGTGGGCGGGGCTGTAGAATCAACTCGCCGTTGTAATAACTTGCCCCCTCTGGCTGCCATAGTTCCTCAACTGGGGCATTTGGGTCTTCTCGAAAGTCGATGCAGCTATCCCCGTCTACTCCCGTTGGATGAACGGCACAAACTATGTGAGGGTTATGTGAATATAGGAGACAGTGATTGCACTGTGGTATTTTTGGCATATTACCAGTTATACATCGGGCTTTTGTTTTTGAGAATATTGAGCGATCGCCGCTGTTAAGGCTGGTGATTATCCTATCAACACTTGAACAGTCAAATTGTACCTTGTGCCATACCTGCTTCAAGATTTTTGTAATTTGTCCGGAAAGTGGAGAACTCTCGCTGTATCTGACTACATACCAAAATCACTATACGTAAACTAGGAGACAACAGCCTATTCGTCTCCCATATATGTAGGACTGTAAAGCTCTTCTTTCAAGGTACTGCTGTGGACTTGCTCCAGGGCAGTTTTTTATTGCACCGACTGCGGGAGTATTGTTCATTGAACGAGTGCTGGAATGTACCGACAGTTGAAGTGCGCTGGGATGGTTTTGATTGCCTCTAATTTTTAGTTTCTTTTAACAAATAAAACCCGATATCTTGATGAAGCCAAAGTTTCAGAATTATGCTTCGATTATTCTTTTACCAGAGTGACAAAATAGAGATAAACATGATGTTAGAAAACAGAATCAATATAAGAGCTATCCTTCACTATGCCAGCACCTTAGCAGGAACATTGGCAACCTTCCAACTTGGCTTTGCCAAGAAAACGCAGGCGCAGTCTACTTCATTAAGCCAACGTAAAGCGATTTTGTTAGCGGTAGATTTACAAAATGGCTTTTTAAGCGCACCTGAATGTGAAGCGGTTATACCAAAGGTGGTTGATAATGCTAGGGCGTTTCATCAGATTTGGGCAACTCGCTTTTTTAACGGAAATCCTAACTTTTCTCATCAACTCAACTGGAACGAGATGGTGTCTGGACAGGAAACAGAGCTTTCTAAAACCTTAATTAAGGTTGTCAGCAAAACGTTTGATAAGCCTTCATATTCTCCGATTTCACCGACTTTGCTCCAAGTAAATACTATACCTCGTTTCTTTTTTTCTCATGCTCCAACTTCTTTTGTGATTTCACCTGCTCTCCTCCAAGCCCTGCAAAATAATGCTATTACTACAGTCGCAGTGTGTGGAGTTGATACAGACGCTTGTGTGATGGCTACAGCTTTAGGACTCTTTGATGCTGGATTTGAGACGTTCGTAGTATCAGATGGTTGTGCTTCTAGTGGTGGGCAAGAATATCATGAAGCAGCGATTAAGATATTGAAACGTAATATTGGAGAGAAATATGTGATTTCTTTTAGCGAATTATCGGCAATGTTGTTTTAGTGTATAAGAGAGTGTTTGAAAATTTTGAGCGGTAAAAATTTATGCCAAATCCTTTACTTAAACTTCCAATACCCTGTTGATGAAAGATTTGTTCACATTTTTGAGAGTAGAATGTGGCACTAAAATTCTGGCTGCAAAACACAGAACTCCAGACAACGAAAAGATGTGGACACAGAACTCAGGGTGCGCGGTACATCAGGACTGCGTGTAATTGACCCTTCCGTGTTTCCGCTGTCAATCACCGCAAATACAGCAGCAGCAACTATGATGATTGCTGATAAAGGAACTGACGCGATCATTAGATCGCTATTTGGAGGGTAGTAATTTCAATACTAATTAAATCAAACGAAAGCACATAGAACTTGCGGAAATTGACAGATGCTCCCAGATGGCATTGCTCTTTTGCTGCTTGATTGTTGGTCGTTTCCCCCTTTCTTGATAACAGGTAGTAATGGTAAATTTCCTTTACTTACAACATTTTAGGGTGATTTATGAACAAAGGCGAATTAGTGGATGCTGTAGCAGCAAAGACCAACATCACAAAAAAGCAAGCATTGCAAGTGATCAGTGCCTTTTTAGAAGTCGTGACCGAAGCTGTAGCCAATGGTGAGAAGGTAACGCTCGTAGGGTTTGGGTCATTCGAGCGACGTGAGCGCTCTTCTCGCGAGGGGCGTAATCCCAAAACCAATGAGCCAATGACTATTCGGGCGACAAAAGTGCCTGCGTTTTCTGCTGGCAAGCAGTTTAAAGAAAAAGTAGCACCAGCACTATAAGTCGTAACTGTCAAATCGTAGATGTTACAGATGGCAATCGCCACTTGCGACACTGTGCGCTTGTTGTGAGCGCGCTTATCCAGATTTTTGCATACCACCCAACTCGGCAGATTTGAATTGCCCTGATATTCCCTACCGCAGATTTAGAGTTGTCCCACCAGATCCGCACGGGTTTGATAGAGATGGGGATGGGGTGGTTTGCGAACGGTGATTATGCCAAAATGCGGATTCTAGTGATTTTTGTTTCAGTCGCGTTAATTAATGACTGATAAAGGTTGTAGTAATTATTGTTCTACAAATGGTACTACAACTGCGTCACCGTCTTGTAATTCAATATCTTGGCTTAAATCTTCTGCTGATAAGTATTTGTACAGGTTTACATCAATTGTTTGCTTAGTTTCATTAAATACTTGTCGGCGGATTTGAACTCGACGAATATCAGCATATTGAGTAATTCCACCTGCCGCCTGGATCGCTTGAGTTACAGTAGCTAATGAGCAAGGCTTTGCCAAATGTTGGCTCTGTGGTGCAGTTTTCAGCAGAAAATAAGCTCCAGGATATTGGACTTCTCCAATCACGGCAATATGAACCTGATGTTGTGTATGGCTTTGAGTACTAGGCTGTACTTGATTAGGTTTGTTGGCACACAAGCTAGTTCTATCATCAGGCAACGGTGTAGCTAATACTGGTAGACAAGCTATTTGTAGAGGTAAAACAGTCATCAAAAGGCTGATGGAAGTTAAATTTTTCATAAAAACAACTTTAAGATCGGATTACAAAGCTCTAAGTAGTTTGGTGAGCAAAGTTTGTGTCCATCAATTCTGTGCGTGAGTTCATCCGGACAGCGCGGAACATTCCAAATCGGCACAGCCCTGTACCAAATGCCAAACGCATCAGCAATAACGTCGGCACCTCGCGCACAGACTTGACAAAACCAGATACCCCAAAACGCACCAATCCGCTCGGTCGAGCTATACCTTGCCAGATTGAATCTAACCAAGAAGGAAGCGTTTGTTTTGTCCAGTTTGCTGTAATTACTTCTCCCTCGACTAATTTCGTCTCTGTTAAAAGCTCACTAAAGCCTTCTATGCTGGAAAAAGCTGGATGAGACCACTGTTCGAGGAGTTGTTTGATCACTGCTTTCTCCCAGAAATTTAGGGGTTTCTTGCGGTCATCCCTTTGATTCCAGTCAGCTACAACCAAAACTCCACCAGGCTTTAGCACCCGCATTAGTTCAAGCGCAAAAACGGCTTTATCAGGCATATGGGGGCCTGCTTCAATCGACCAGACAACATCAAAACTGGCATCTGGAAACGATAATGCCATTGCATCATCGACCGCAAACTGGGCGTTTATCCCTTGGGGCGTTAACTCTTGGGCGCGTTTTACCTGAATAGGGCTGATTGTAATCCCTGTAACAGCAAACCCATAATCTCGCGCTAAAATCCGGCTACTACCCCCAATACCACAGCCAACATCTAAGACAGTAGTACCAGGAGGTAATTTTTCTATTCCACCCCATTTAACCATTTCATGTACAAAGTCAGATTTAGCAACCAAAAAATCCTTCCGTCGTGGCGGCGAACCGTAGTGGCCGAGGTGAATGTGTTCTCCCCAATAAAACTCTAGGATGCCGTCAGCAGTCCATTGATCGTAGGAATTAGCGACTGTGGCAGAAGATTCATACTTGCGAGCAGTCAGGAAATAAACCAAAATTCCCATCGCTAAAAGCAGAAGAACACCAATTACAAAATATAGTAAGTTTGACATTGTTTTGAAAGCTCCCTATACAGTTAATGTAGCTGGTAAATTGGCAAAAAGCTTGATTATTAAAAGTTAATGCTTAATTATCTATAATTCTATTTATGCCAGAGTGATTCTTAGAAAGATTAGGTTATACAATATTGGAAAAATCCTCAAAGTTGCGTCGTAACCAATTTATTCCCACTTTATTGTTCAACTTTATCTTGTGTAGTATATTAGTGTACATATTAATTAAAATCTTTGCGCCATGCTCTCTGATTACATCAATCAACTTTATAAAATTGCTTTTAATTAAATATGCAATTGGAGAATGTGCTTTCATGAAGATCAATACAAACACGCGAGATTGATGCTCTGTTTATAGAAGATATAAGTGACATTCTTTCAAGCTCAACAGCTTATTGTTACCGTGCATCACCCCGCTCATGAAATAACTGCGCTCCGCACTCATTGCAGAATATATTTTTGACTTCACGTCCGCTGTCAGCTTTGCGAATCCAGGCTTTTGGCTGTCCTTGAGTAATAACTAAAGCATCCCGTGGTATGGTCAGTGACATTCCAAAGGCACTCTTATGATTGTTTTTGACATTCTTTGCAATGGCGCAGGTAGAGAGTTAAAGGTTGGGAGCGGATTTCGTAACGGAACTCTCCGCATTGACAACCCCCTGTATATGGAAAATTCACAATTTTACTCTCCTTTTTGTTTCTCTGCTCTAATAGTTTGGTCAGCTTGTTGTCTTAAACTGGTAATACCTGCTTGGTTTAACGTCATAGCTGTAATGTTGCCTGTGTCATCTTGTGCAAAACAAATATTTGTATTTACAGCTTTGGCAAAAAATTCTAGCTCCGAGGTAGGAAAGAACTGCAATGGTGGTTGCTGCTGACATTGTACAAATAAATTTCCGTCGTGAGTTATTACTTGAAACTGCAACCCTGCCTTAGTTGAATACAATCCACAATATCTATCAGCTTGTACCACAGGAACAATTGTTTTTTCTTTTGCAAAGGCATCAGGCCAGTCATACTCAAGTGCAAGCGCTCGCATGACTTCTGGTATCAATTGGCTTTGATTCGAGTTAAGCATGACAATAGCACCTTTGCCAATATGAGCGTAAACACGCATTAGTGATACAAATCCTTCATTGTGACCACTATGAAAAAAGTAGAAACCATCGCCAATTCCACCACCTGCAAAGAATCCTAATCCGACAAATAATCCATTGCCTAATCCGATAAACTGCTCATTAGCTCCTTGTATCTGCTCTGGCTGTTGAGGACGCAACATTTGTTCTAGTGTCTGTTTATTCCATACAGTAGGAGGAAAACCATGTAATACTCGCATCACTTCAACTGCAAGTTTGGCCAAATTTGATGGAGTTGTCCATAAACCTGCGGCTGCCATCTCAGGATAAATGTGGTGTTTACCTTCAATTGGGATACCAGAGCAGAAGTGAGCAGTTGCAGCTTTAATTAACCAATCGTCCAACAGTGGCTGTTGATAAGTGCTATTTGTCATCCCCAAAGGCTCAAGCACTAATTCGTGCATGATTTTGGGAAAAGGTTGCCCTAGTAAATCAACCAAA
>NZ_JCACKA010000140.1:6103-14936 GCF_059505145.1 Mojavia sp. | reverse complement strand
CGTACTATCTACGCTAACCTGTTTTTTATTCCCCACACCTTTTTTCGTTCACCCCGCGATCGCTCAGGACAAGGACAAGTCTTAAGAATTGGCCCTGTAACAAAAGTTCCGGAACCGAGTACTGTATTGGGCGCACTCTTTGTACCAAGCTCAGTCCAGAAATTTGCTGTTGCGTTTGTTATTTTGACTTTGCTTCCGTCCCCTTTATCCTACATTCCGCAGGTGCGATCGCTATCAATAACATCTGCGGCATTATAAACTCTTGTAACAATTTTAGATTCTTCCGAAAAATCTGAATTCTTGATTGATGTCATAGTAAATGCATACGTACAATAGCTAGAAAGGGTAAACATTAGGTTTGATAAAGATAAAATTTTACATTCTATATTTACGCAAATTTAATTTTTGGACGGTCTATTAACCAAAGAATGTATTCAAATTTTGTATTTCCTAAAAATAGGGTAGGTAAAATAAATTCAAGATTTGACTGTTGTGTTGAGAAGGTGTTTCTTGGATACACAACCTCCAAGTGAGGACAAAAAACTTTTTTGCAAAAAATTAAATGCCTATTTATCGAGATTTGTAGCTGATTATGACGCAGAAGTTAACTCCAGAGCAACTAAGTGACATTATCGCTGAAGTAGGAAACTTGCAAGCACGTCGAGAAGCAGAAATTGAACCTGAACAAGTCAAGCAAATTTTACAGGAATTAGGTTTAGCACCAGATTTAGTAGATGAAGCACTCGTTCAAGTGCAGCGTCGGCAAGTTTTGAAAGTACAGCAAAAACGTAATCATACAATTACTATGGGAGCCATTGCTGCTGTGGTAATTACAATTATGACCACTTTATTTATTATTAAACAGCATAATTCTACTCTTGAGCGAGTCTTTGCTCAAACAAGCCGCATCACTCTCACTCAAGATGATGGCAGCGACCTCAGAAAGATCTCACGCCAGAACAGTCCAGAAGTTTTTTACCGTGTGACGTTAAAAGATACACCCATAGGCCAAAAGCTAGATTTAACGTGCAATTGGATCAATCCTAATGGTGAAATTGTCAAGCAAAACCGCTATCAAACCCGTAAAATTGACAAATCCATCTGGAATACTCATTGCCGTTACATTATTGGTACTGCATCGACTCCAGGAAACTGGAAGGTACAAATATTTCTCCAGAGTCGCCAACTTAGCAAAACAGAATTTGAAGTAAAATAGTATGGAAAAGCTTCCGTCGGGTGAAAAGATAAATCAGCCCCAGCAATTTATTGGATATTGGGGTTATGGTTCTCGACGCGAGTTAGAAGCCAGATTAAGTATTATCAAAACGCTGCATTCCACCTCTCGCCAATTATCGGATCTTAACTCGCTATCCGAGAATAATTATCCTAATTGGAGTGTTTTATACATTGCTTTTTCAGAAGAATCAATCTTGCCAATTCATCATTCAGAACGAGTAGTTGGTATATCTGCATCTGGAATATTTACTTATTTACACTTTGATGGTTCCTTTTTCCCTGATGTTTGGGTAAACTTGCACCAAAGCGATCGCTTAATTATAGGACGAGAACCTTTTGGAAGAGTCCCCTTGTACTGGATGCAACAAGGACAAGTCATTTGGTTTGCATCCCGCCTACAACTGCTGCTAAAAGTTATTGAAAATTCAGAAGTCAGCATTCCTGCTTTATACGGTTATTCTTGTTTTTCTTATATTCCCAATCCCTTAACGCCGATTAATCAAATGTTTGCAGTTCCTGCTGGGAAGGAGTTAGTTTGGCAAAGTCAGCCTGAGTCACAAAAGGTTTCATTACCAACTTGCCAACATTTAAGGGAATGGTGTGAAGCAGACGTGGAAATAAAAGATGAAACAACGGCTGTTAAACAACTACAAACTTTACTTCAACAAGCTGTTGAACGGCAAATTTCCGACTTAACAGATGAGCCTGTCGGCGTTTTTCTCTCTGGGGGATTAGATTCCTCTGTTGTGGCGGCGTTGCTAGTGCAAGCAGGGATAAAAGTGATTGGCTATACCTTAGATTTTGGAAACGTGGGTATTCCAGAATCTCCCTATGCTGAAATTGTCACCCAGCATCTACAGATTCCTTTAGTAAAAGTTAATGCAAGACCAGATCAAATCCAGAAAGCTCTGATTTCTACTGTGCAAGCGCTAGATTTGCCTTTCGGCGATGGAGCAACAGTTCCGTTGTTTCTTTTAGGACTAAGGGCTAGCGAAGATACTCAAGTGATTTTTAACGGCGAAGGTAGCGACCAATTATTTGCAGGTTGGACGAATAAACCCTTAATAGCAGCAGGGGTTTACCAAAGCGAAAATCTATCTGGAAAAGAAACATTTATAGAACAATATCTCCGGACTTTTCACCGTCTTTGGGGTTATGAAGCTCAAATTTACCAGCCACATATTTATGAGCAGATACAAAATTTACATCCAGAAGACTGGATTGCAGAAGCACTTAACCCTGAGTACAGCACAGCCGTCCTGCATCGATTGCGCCGTGCCAATTTGATGCTAAAAGGCTCACAAAATATACATCCACGTGCGACTGCTTTAGGGTTTGCTCACGGGTTATTTGTGCGCTCGCCTTTCTGCGACTTACCATTGGCTGAGTGGATGTTTCAGGTATCTGGAGAACTCTGTTTGCAGGGAGCTTGTGAGAAATACATCCTCAAGCGAGTCGTAGAAAATTTATTACCTTCAGAAATTGTTTGGCGACAAAAGCGTGGGATGGGAGTTCCTTTAACATCGTGGTGTATGAATGAGTTTTGGGATCAGGTTGGCAAGTGGTTAAATCCTGGCAAACTTCGTGCTGAAAACCGTTTTTCTCCCCATCTTGCAGCACAAATTGCTGGTGGTGAGTTGGGAGCTACTATTCAAGGTCGTCGTATTGGTGAAATTCTGTGGTTGCTGATTATGTGGCAGCTTTGGCGAGTATATGTTTTTGGTGAAGAATCAGGTAAACAATCTTTTGATCATCCATTTTGGCTACCACAACAACTATGGAGATTTCAGAAAAAATGGAAAGGCTAGAAAAAAATTATGAATCACGATTTGGGAATAAGGAATCAAACTCTTTATCTAGTTATTTTCCTTTTTCCGAAGAACTTGCTCAAGAGTTACTAAATATTTACGATTCACCGCTCTATGTTTATCAAGCTGATATTCTAAATAAAACTATTAGGCGCATCACTAAGGCTTTTCTCTATCCTCACACCCAATTTCGCTTTGCTAGCGTTACCAATGGCAATATTTCTCTGCTGCAAATTTTTTGTGCCGCAGGTTGGGGATTACACGCCAACACACCTGGAGATATTTATTTAGGATTACAAGCAGGTTTTTCGCCAGAACAAATTGTCTACAGTGGCAGTAATTTGAACCGTGCAGAGATGGAACAAGTCTTAAACTGGGGTGTCAAAACTCTCAATTTGGATAGTATTGCACAGTTGCAACTTTGTTGCGAAGTCTATAAATCTTTTACTGGTTCATTTTCTCCTCGTCTAGGGTTACGTCTTAACTTACCTGAAATTACTGGTGATAGCCGTATTGGTGTACGCCCAGAAGAATTTGCTGATGCGATCGCTCTGACTAGCGAAGTAGGGTTAAAACTTAGTGGTTTGCATTTTTACCGGGGTACAGGTACTAATGCTACAGCAGCCTTTACCAATGTAATTGATCAGGTAATAGCTATAGCAAAACTTTTACCAGATTGGGAATACTTAGATTTTGGCGGTGGTTTTGGCTATCCATATAACCATGAAAGTGCAGCTTTTAACTGGGAGAAGTTCGGTACAGAGTTAAGCGACAGAATGAGTTGTTTAGAAACAAATATTGAGTTAATTGTTGAACCTGGACGTGCGGCAATTGCTGGATGTGCTACTCTGCTTGCCAAAGTAGTTTCTGTAAAATGGCAGTCAGAAAAACAAATTGTTGGGCTAGATACTACTGTTGCTAATCTGTCAGTTCCCGCAGTACATGGCGGTTATCGAGAAATTATAACTTGGAAAAAATCAGAATCCGAAAATTACCTTACTGATGTGTGTGGAAATACAACTTATTCACGAGATTATTTAAGTAGAAACTGTTATTTACCTGTATTAGAAATTGGCAATATTATTGGTATATTAGATGTTGGTGCTTATGGATATGCGATGTCCTCACATTTTTTACATCGACCCAAGCCCGCAGAAGTATTGTTAAAAAATGATACACATTACTTAATTCGTAAGCGGGAAGATTATAGCGTTTTATTAAGCAATCAGTTATTTAAATAACCTCAGAAAATCGTAATTTTAATTAATCTAATGTACATAAATAATCTATGTAATTTATGTTGTTTAGATTAATCAACAAATTAACCATAAATTAATAATTCATTATTATAACCAAAGTTTATGAAATGCATTAAATGTACCACTGATAATACACTAAAAGATAGAACAGAGAATCATGGGCGTTGTAAACACTGCCGTCATCAGTTTGTTTTTGAGCCAACTAGTATGGTAGGAGTTAGATTTACTGACCTTTTTTTTGCTAAAGCAATTGCAGATGTTTCTGCTAATTCTACGCTTTTTTATACACAAAAACAATTCCTTTATCTCATTGATAAAAGGTTCCAATCTAAAAATTATACCTCATTATTATTATTGTTGTTGCCGTTGGGAGCAATTATTTTTTATATACATAATTTTATCACTTTTCCAGCATTCTTTTTCATTGTTATATTCGATCAAATGCACTCGAACAAGCGCTCTTATACCCAACGCCAAAAATCAGCTAAAAGTTTAATAAATTTGGGTATAAGTACTTTATTAGCAGGTATTGTTCTCAGTTTAATTATCAGTTCTTTTAAATTATTTGTAGGATGCCTAATTATAGGATTGCTAGCTATTTACTTAGGGAAGCGTGAACAAGCGCAACCTACTAATATCGTTTATAAATTTAGAATTAGCGATAGCCAACTCCAGGGATGGCTAGCATCTTGGAGACGAGTTAACAATCAAAGTGATAAAATTTTACCTCCTCCACAAGAGCAAAGCACACCCATTACTATTAACGCTGATGTCACTGCTTATAGTTTTGATAGGTTAGTGGTTTGTGATAATGCAGCAGTTGCTCAAATGTTAATTGCTAATAATTTTCATTTTGAAAATAACTGTGCCATTCTCACTATTACTGGTTATCCCCAAAATATTTTTGATACTACTATGCGAATGCTGCATCGCAATCCTGATTTAACAGTATATGTATTGCATGATTGCAACCCAAATGGGATGACTTTGATTGATCATCTCCGTACTAACCCAATGTGGTTTCAAGGTAGGGAAGTTACTATTATTGATGTAGGATTATTACCAAGACAAATTCTAGCTGGAAATCACAGTATATTCACTCAAACTTCTTCAGAATCAGCTGAGGCTGCTAAACAATTATCACTAGAAGTTCGTTCCAGTTTATCAAGTGTTGAATTAGAATGGTTAGATTCTGGTAATTTTGTAGAATTAGAATCGTTTACTCCTCAACGATTGATTCAAATTCTGAATCGCGCTATGATTAGCAGTTTGACTTTAAATAACGATGACAGCAGCTTGTTTCTAGTTGGTGATTCTGGAAATTCTATGTATGTTGTCGAAAGCTTTGGTTAATTTTTTATTTTTGATTTACTTGTAACCAAATTTCTAAGCTAACAAGCAACCACAGCTTTACACCATAACGACTCCAAGTATCTCCTTGATAGTTTAACCAATTGCGGAGTGGTAATTGGTTAAAATAAGGAGCGCTCGCTGCATTGCTACTGAGCAATAAATCTCTTGCTTCTCGCTGCCAATATTTACGAAATCCTAACTGTACGGGCACCATCATTCCACTTTTAGGACGATGAATAATGGTGTCTGGTAAAATATCTGCGATCGCTTGTTTTAAAACTGCTTTTTCTTCTACTCCCGAAAGCTTATACTCTGGAGGAATTTTCATACTTAAGTCTACGACTCGTTGATCAAATAAAGGAGAACGACCTTGTAAATTGGCAGCTTGAGTCAAATTACTTACTTTAGTAAGAATTTGGTCAGCACCTTTAAATTTAATATTTATTGCCATCAAACGGTTGAGATAGCTGGCTTGAGAATATAAATCTTCCTCAAAAACCCACGATGCTGTTTGTACTGCCGTCCAGACTTCTGGTTTTAAAAGTTGCACTAAATCAGCAGCGCACTTTTGAAAAGAAATTAAATAAGCTTGTAATGGGTTCTGATTTGTGACAGAACCATATAAACTATTAATAAGCATTGGCTGGTTTTTGGGGCCACCAAAACAGGGGTCACCACCTTCACCATTTAAAACTACTTGTACGCTTTCTCGCGCTAGTTGTCCCACCAAGAGGTTAGGAACAGTTAGCGGATCGCCAATCGGATCATCTAAATATGCCATTGTTTCTGGTAACCATTTCCACATATTCTCAAAAGTAATTTCTAAAATGTGGTGCTGTGTCTGGCAATGAGAAGCAACGACACTGGAAAATTCCAACTCATTAGGGCATTCAGAACCAAAATGAATCGAAAAAGTATGAACTGGAGAATTATGGAATTTTGCGGCTAAAGCAGTGATACTGCTAGAGTCCAAACCACCCGAAAGGAAAATACCAACAGATTCGTTTTGTGGTGGTAAATATTCTTGAATAACTTGGTTTAGCAGTTCTCGCAAGCGATCTCCATGCCATGCTAAAGGTTGCTCTATTGCTGTAATCTGTTCTTGCAACTGCCAATAAGTTTGAACTTTGTCGTTAGGAAATTGTAAAACGGTTCCAGGTCGTAGTTCCCGCACATTTTGCCACAGCGTTCTTTCTCCTGGAACAAAGCCACAACAAAGGTAATCTCGCAAAGCCACCAAATCTAAATCAGAGGAACGATAAGGTGATAAAGTTCTCAATTTCGGCGCAATCCAACGAACTGCACCACTATTAGTGTAATAAAGAGTACGGCTACCGATGCGATCGCGAATCAACTGCAATACTTGTTTTTCCCTATCCCAAATTACTAGTGCAAACATTCCTACAAGTTGTTTAAGGCATTCAAAACCCCATCGCTCCCAAAGCTCGGCAACTAGTTGTAAGTAATTTCCTCTAAAGCTATCTGGCTCAATTCCCAACTGTTCTAGCAACTGCACTTGGTTAGTTAGCCAAATATCACCAACAACAACAAATTGTTTTCCAGAACTGATTGCTAATTTTTCTGCTAAAAATCCAGAAGCTGTGGATGGTAAAATCACAAGGAATTTTTCATCTCGCCAAGCTATGCCTTCATAATTTTCACCAACTTCACCCCACGCTACTTGCCAAGTCGGGTTGGTATTAATGAATGATTTTTTAAAAGATTTACGACCTTTAAAGATATCAAATGACATGGGAAATTTTTATCACATAATAATCAATTTTAAAGTATTACTAAATATTGTTTGCTCCTTTTATCGGGATTGTCTTTTAATTTTGAGGATATCAAGAGAGCGATTGGCAGATAAATTAGCAGAAACTAAAGTAGCTTGTAAATTTTTATCTTTAACATCAACATCAACGTTTTTCAAAGCTATGAGTATCTTTTCTAGGTTTGATATTGCCTTTTCCAAGTCTTCAATAGACATAACATTTGCTACGTCTTGAAAACTTTCACTGATGCTTCCTAAAGCATTAACAGTACCGTAGCGAACGTTTCTATCTTGGTCATTGAGAGCAGCTATTAGGTCATGAACAGCAGCTTTGGCTGCTTCTCCGATACTCCCCAAGGCATTAGCCGCCTGAGAGCGAACAGATGCATCGTTGTCCTTTAAAGCAGCTATTAGGTTAGGAACAGCAATTTTGGCTGCTTCTCCGATACTCCCCAAGGCATGAGCAGCATTGGAGCGAACAAATGCATCGTTGTCCTTTAAAGCAGCTATTAGGTTAGGAACAGCAATTTTGGCTGTCTCTCCGATACTCCCTAAGGCAAGGGCAGCAATGGCGCGAACATCTGCATTGTTAGCTTTTAAAGCAGCTATTAGGTTAGGAACAGCAATTTTGGCTGTCTCTCCCATACTCCCTAAGGCAAGAGTAGCACCAGCGCGAACTCCTACATTGTTATCTTTTAAAGCAACTATTAGGTTAGGAACAGCAATTTTGGCTGCCTCTCCCATACTCCCTAAGGCAAGAGTAGCACCAGCGCGAACTTTTATATCTTTGTCATTAAGAGCAGCTATTAGGTCAGGAACAGCAGTTTTGGCTGCCTCTCCGATACTCCCTAAGGCAAAAGTCGCAGTGGCTCGAATTCCTGCATTGTTATCTTTGAGAGTTGTTATTAAAGCAGGAACAGCAGTTTTGGCTGCCTCTCCGGTATTTCCTAAGGCAAGAATAGCATCGGTGCGAACTTTTATATCTTTGTTATTGAGAGCAGTTATTAGGTCAGGAACAGCAGTTTTGGCATGAATATTTGTATCATTCCCCTTTAAAAAAGTAGCTATTAAAGTAAGAATCATAAATTTAGCTTCTATTCTTCCCATATTTTCTAATGCATCAGCCGCCTGAGAGCGAACATCTGCATTGTTGTCCTTTAAAGCAACGAACAGGTGAGGAACAGCAACTTTGGCTTCTTTTCCCATACTTCCTAAAGCATAAGCAGCATTGGAGCGAACATCTGCATCGTTGTCCTTTAAAGCAGCTATTAGGTGAGAGATAGCAACTTTAGCTTCTTTTCCCATGCTTCCTAAGGCATAAGCAGCATTGGAGCGAACAGATGTATTGTTATCCTTTAAAGCAGCTATTAGGTGAGAGATAGCAACTTTAGCTTCTTTTCCCATGC
>NZ_JCACKA010000140.1:4435-6003 GCF_059505145.1 Mojavia sp. | reverse complement strand
TTCCTAAGGCATAAGCAGCATTGGAGAGAACATCTGCATCGTTGTCCTTTAAAGCAGCTATTAGGTGAGGGATAGCAGCTTCGGCTTCTTTTCCCATGCTTCCTAAGGCATTAGCCACCTGAGAACGAACACCTGCATTATTATCCTTTAAAGCAGCAATCAGGTGAGGGATAGCAGCGTTGGCTTCTTTTCCCATTCTCTTCAAAGTATAAGCAGTATAGTAGCGAACATCCACATTTTCGTCCTTCAAAGTTTTTATCAAAAAAGGAACAATAACTTTGGCTTCTTTTCCCATATTTCCCAAGGCATTAGAAGCAATAGACCGAACACCTGCATCGTCGTCGTTCTTCAAAATTTCTATCAAAGCAGGAACAGCAGCTATGGCTGATTCTTTCATGTTCCCTAAGCCATTAGCCGCGTAAGAACGAACATCTGCATTTTCGTCCTTTAAAGTTTCTATCAAAAAAGGAACAGCAGCTATGGCTGATTCTCTCATGCTTCCTAAAGCATTAGCAGCACTAGAGCGAACATCCGCATTGTTATCCTTCAAAGCAACTATTAAGGCAGGAATAGCAGTTTTGGCTTCTTTTCCTATTCTCTCCAAAGCGTAAGCAGCACTAGAGCGAACATCCGCATTGTTATCCTTCAAAGCAACTATTAAGGCAGGAACAGCACCTATGGCTGACTCTTTCATACTTCCCAGAGCATTAGCTATATGAGAGCGAACATCTGTATTGTTGTCCTTTAAAGCGGCTATCAAAGCAGGAACAACAACTTTAGCTTCGCTGACCTGGCTTGCTAAAGCATAAGCAGCATTGGAGCGAACATCTGCATCGTTGTCCCTCAAAGCGGCTATCAAAGCGGGAACAACAACTTTGGCTTCGCTGACTTTGTTTGTCAAAGCATCAGCAGCAATAGAGCGAACACCTGCATCGTTACTCTTTAAAGCAGCTATCAAAGCGGGAACAATCGCAGCTTCAGCTTCCACTCCTAGTTTCATTAGGGCAAAAGAAGCTTTAGAGCGAACCATTGAATCGTTGTCTGTCAAAGCAGCTATCAAAGCAGGAATAGCAGCTTTGGCTTCTACTCCTATCCTCTCCAAGGCAAAAACAGCATTGAAGCGAACGGTTGCATTGTTGTCCTTTAAAGCAGTGATCAAGGCAGGAACAGCAGCTTTAGCTTCTACTTCTATACTTCCCAAAGCAGCAGCAGCAGCGTAGCGAACATATGCATCGTTGTCCTTTAAAGCAGTTATTAACTCAGGAACAGCAGCTTTAGCTTCTACTCCTATCCTCTCCAAGGCAAAAGCAGTAGCGTAGCGAACATATGCATTGTTGTCCTTTAAAGCAGTGATCAAGGCAGGAACAGCAGCTTTGGCTTCCATTCCTATACTTCCCAAGGCAAAAGCGCCACGGGCACGAACAGATGCATTTTTGTCCTTTAAAGCAGTTATTAACTCAGGAATAGCAGCTTTGGCTTCTACTCCTATCCTCTCCAAGGCATAAGCAGCACTGGCACGAACAGATGCATTTTTGTCCTTTAAAGCAGTTATTAACTCAGGAATAGCA
>NZ_JCACKA010000140.1:0-4335 GCF_059505145.1 Mojavia sp. | reverse complement strand
GCTTTGGCTTCCACCCCTATACTACCTAAAGCATAAGCAACACTGACACGAACATCTGCATCGTTGTCCTTTAAAGCAGTTATCAACTCAGGAATAGCAGCTTTGGTTTCCACCCCTATACTACCCAAAGCATTAGCAGCACCGACACGAACTTTTGCATCATTATCTTTCAAAGCTGCTAGCACAGCAGGAAAGGTTTCTATCCCTATACTACCCAAGGCACGAGCAGCACTGGCACGAACATCTGTATCGTTGTCTTTTAAAGTTGCTATCAAGGCAGGAATAGCAACTTTGGCTTCCACCCCTATACTACCCAAAGCGTAAGCAGCGCTGGCACGGACTTTTGCATCTGTGTGTTGTAACTTTTCTATATGAGAAGAAATTTCTGCCATTCTGTTGGTTTGCGTCCAACCTTCAGCGATTGGTAATACACTCAACCACAGGCAAGACAAAGAAACTACACCTACTGTCAATAATTTTTTGACTTTATTATTACCCATAAGTTCACCTCGCTATAGTAAGGGAGATCTAAACCAAATAAAATGCCCTGCCGTCAATGTGCGACCTCGGTAGCAAACAAGAGTAACTTAGATGTGTTTCCCCTAATTACGTAAGGTCTTCCATTCCACAATTGTTTTTAGCGACATCATTGCTGTCTATTCCAAAATTTTTGGTAGCATTTAACAGGTTTAAAACAGTAATATATGTTAGATAAAAATGATAGACACTGCAATATTCAGTCAGCATTCTAAGAAGTACAATCAGAATCCAAATCAAATACTGTAAGCTTTTAGCGCTAATAGCAGTCCCGAAATTTAGCTAATCACAAATAAAGTTAATAGCTATTTATTATTTAACAAATAGCCACATGAAATTATCTAAAAAATTGCAATCAAAATTTACATAGTTTTCCTCTCTGGTAGAGTTATATGTGTATGTATTATGACATCAATTCACAACTCAGATTTTTCGTAGAAAGCTGAAATATTTACAAAACTTGAGAATAGGAATTATCTAGCCATTGGTGTCAACTTAAGCAAAAACAAAGAGGTGGAGGAAGCAAGGTGTTCAAGCGTTAAATCTTCATGAAATTAAATACCTAAAACCCTTATAGTATAGGGAAAATATGCGCCTGAAAATATTTTCTTATTCTTGTGTTTCCTTCCAAGCGCTTGCCCAGCTTTAAGTGCCCTGCCATTTCACTTGCATCGCATTGCTCTTGTCTACATGATGTACGTATGTCATAGTTAAGTTCTGAAGCATTTCGGCTTTTGAAGCGTGCCATTCGGTTAAATTCGTTATGAAACGTCTGGATGATTTTTCTCTATTTATGAGAAATCAGGGCCTAGTATTTTGGGTGTTGCTGGATCACGGGATGATTCCGTCAAATTTGGAAGGAATTTTCAATGGTTTCAAGCGCTAATTCATCCTGCATTTATGCAACGCCGTATTTTGCTTTAGTAGACAAAACAGTCTTTGAATTTTTAAGGCATTAAGAGATTGATTAACAGATGCTATACTCAACTCCAAACTGTTATCTTTACTATCTTTTAATGCTTTAATTGCTTGTTCTAAAGAAGATATTGCTTTGTCCAATTCCTCAACAGACATAGCACCTGCTCGATTTAGCAAGCTTTCACCTCTATTTCCCAAACTACGAGCAGCATAGTAGCGAACGACTGAATCTGAGTCTTTCAACGCAGCTATTAAGGTAGGAATAGTAGCTAATGCTTCTACCCCCATCATCTCCAGGGCAGAAGCAGCTTGGCGTCGAACATATACATCTTTGTCCTTTAAAGCCTTGCTCAAGGCAGGAACAGCAGCTAATGCTTCTTTTCCCATCATTTCTAAGGCAAAAGCAGCTTGGTAACGGACACGTTCATCTTTGTCTTTTAAAGCAACTATTAAGGCAGGAACAGCAGCTTTAGCTTGTGCCCCCATGCTCCACAAAGCTTGAGCAGCTCCGTAGCGAACGGTTGCATTCTTATCTTTCAAGGCAGTAATCAAGGCAGGAACAGCAGCTAATGCTTTTACTCTAATGTTCTTGAGTGCAACAGCAGCACTATAGCGAACATTTGCATCCTTGTCCTTTAACGAAGTTATCAAATTAGGAATAGCGACTTTCGTGTCTGCTTTCATATTTCCCAGTGCTACCACCGCATTAGAACGAACATTCGCGTCGCTGTCTTTTAACAGAACTATTAAGTCAGGAATAGCAACTTTGGCTTCTTCCAGCTTGCCCAATATCACCGCAGCATTGGCGCGGACATCTACGTCCTTGTCCTTCAACAAAGCTATTAAGTCAGGAATAGCGACTTTCGTGTCTGCTTTCATATTTCCCAGTGCTACCACCGCATTAGAACGAACATTCGCGTCGCTGTCTTTTAACAGAACTATTAAGTCAGGAATAGCAACTTTGGCTTCTTCCAGCTTGCCCAATATCACCGCAGCATTGGCGCGGACATCTACGTCCTTGTCCTTCAACAAAGCTATTAAGTCAGGAATAGCAGCTTTGGCTTCTTCTTTTATGTTCTCCAGCGCTGCTCTAGCATTAAAGCGGACATTTGCATCCTTGTCCTTTAACAAAGCTACTAAGTCAGGAACAGGTACTCTAACTTCTGTTTTCATACGTCCCAAAGCATAAGCCGCACTAGAGCGAACGCTAGCATCTTCGTCGTTTAAAGCAAATATTAAATCAGGTAGAGCTGAATTTCCTATACTGGCAAGTATATCAGCAGCAGCAATGCGAACGTTAGCATCTTCATCTTTATCTTTCAAAATAGCTATCAAAGCGGGAATAGCAACATTAGCTTCTGCTCCCATATTACTCAGCGTTATGGCAGCAATAGTGCGAACGTCAACTGATTCGTCTTTTAAAGCAGTTATCAAAGCGGGAATAGCGGCTTTAGCTTTCACTCCCATGATCCCTAGTACACCAGCAGCATTAGCGCGAACATCTGCATCTATGCTTTGGTCTTGTAATTTTTGTATAAGAGAAGAAACTTGAGCATGACTACTGCTTTGTAGCTGTATTTGGTTTATGATTTCTGCTGACAACCACAAACAAGGTAAAAAAAGTGTACCTGCTGCTAATAATATCCCAAATATCTTACTATCCATAAGTTCACCTTGGTGTGGGGCTGCTGAAAGTTTGGGTAGATAAAGATGTGTAGAGATATTCAGGAGTTAGCTTGTACTTATCAAAAAACTTAAAACTGAATTCAAAGCTGTCTATTTCAAAATTTCTCGTAGCATTTGTCAGATTTAAAGCAGTAATATATGTTAGATAAAAATCATGGATACTGCAATATTTAATAAGCTTTATAATAAGTAAAAATAACATCAAAATTTACATAGTTTTCCTTTCTGGTAGAGTTATATGTGTATGTATTATGACATCAATTCACAACTCAGATTTTTCGTAGAAAGCTGAAATATTTACAAAACTTGAGGATAGGAATTATCTTGCGAATGCTAGATGGACAAATTTTAGAAGCATAAGTCTCAACGGGCTACAGCAACTTGGTCATTTTAATCCACCCAGTTAATATTCAAATGCAGCAGCTGGTTGAGACTACTACCCATTCGTTCACTCGTTAGTTGCTGCCACTAATTTGAGCCGTTGTCCAGCAGTTGGCAGTTTTGCTCCCGTGGAGGTTTGTGTTATGGCAGTTACGATTGAAGGTCTGTTTGAAACGCACCGATGTTGCCACAGCAGCCATGTCCAGAAGCAGGGATAATTCCTTACAGTGAATGGGAGGCAATGCAAAAATCATAGCAGGCGTAAACTTCAGACAACAGAACAGCCCAACTATCGTATTCTGCAACAGTCTGGGCAATCATTTGACAGTGCGGCTCAATTACATTTGAAAACTCCACTTTTTGGTTAGCAAAAACTCACCTCTGGCTCTTGAGTACCTTTGCGTTGCTAAAAATTGCTGACAGTGCGAGTGCCAAATTCCACAGGATATTGTGCTAAAAATCTCGGCAATGATTGCTGATCTTTTCACACAAATCATTAACCAGCCTTTTCACTCCGCAATTCCTCCCATCCACTCCACCCAATCGGGAGCATCTGCCACCAGCTGGCCAAATTTAAGAGGCTCAACCTCATCAAACTCCAGCATCACGCCCCAACGCTCGTCGCTCGTTAGGGTACTGAGAAACTCTTTGACTGATTCAACCCCATACTCCAGCCTCTGAATCACTAATTGGGCATAATATTTAACCTGCTGCCACCACGAATCACTCTCGTTCTCATCGCCGTCCATACCCCCCCAATTATTACTTCCATCTTCATTAATGGGGGGGTTGGACGGAGCGGAATTAGGCAGG
>NZ_JCACKA010000139.1:0-15896 GCF_059505145.1 Mojavia sp. | reverse complement strand
AAACACCAAAATGAATAAGTCAAAAGGCATTTTGAGAAAGTAAAACCTCATTTTGAGAAAGTCAAAGCTCATTTTGCTTACTAAAATCGACATTATTTATTTTTTGGATGAAGTAATCAGTTAGAGGATGTCTGAAAACTTTTTGATGTTGTATTTGAGACTTATAGATCCCCCTAAATCCCCCTTTCCAAGGGGGACTTTGATATATTTCCCCCCTTTCCAAGGGGGGCTAGGCGGGATCAAACGAAATATTTAATACTTCTCAGACATCCTCTTATGGCGATCGCCTGTCCTCGCGATCTTTATACGGAATATTTCTTTGTAATACCCAAGTTTAGAATGTTATGAGCGATGCCTGCGGCGGGCTACGCCAACGCACCAATCAAGTAATTAGGAATTTTAGGTTGAGGTATGGTGGAAAGTCTGTTGTTCGGGTGCGATCGCCCAATAACCCTAAGTCCCCTAAACTTGAATTAGTGGAGGTTTAGATGAAACCAGACTTTGACGCTATGAGCATCGCGGCGTTCTAACAATCCTTTTGCAGTGCGATCGCATCCAGATTATCTTCTGAGCATAAAGTTAAGTGTTACAAAGGCATTTCATGCGAAAGTTAGCAGTGATGAAAGCAGATAAAGAGTTGCAGAGTTTGCTTGATGCTTTTGGGAAAAAGGAGGGAGCGATGCCTTCTCCTGTCGGAGACGCTGCGCGTAGCTTGCTTAAGCGTAGGGGTACGGCAACGTCTTAGACGAACGTAGAGGCAGCTGTTGTTTGAACAGTTGGGAGCGTTACAATTTAATCAACTTTATCAGCTATTTTAAATTTAGAGTTGATAGCCTAATTCCATGAGTACCCTCGACCAAGTGCTAGAAACTGCTTTGCAACTACCGTATGAACAGCAGGAAATGCTGATTAAAATTCTGCAAAACCGCCACTATGAAAGTCGCCGTACACAAATAGCTGCGGATGCCCAGCAAACCTTAGCTGATTTCCATGCAGGCAAATTTCAACACCAGTCAGCCGAGGATGTTATTGCAGCACTGCGCGAGTCTTTGCACGAGCCAGAAGCATGAGACCGCTGGTCTTAACCCCTAAATTTAAACGAGCATTCCGCAAGTTTGTTAAACGAAACCCTGATTTCCAGCAACGTCTTGAAGACACTCTTTAACAGATGGAAGCGGACGTATTTTCCCCAAACTTGGGTACTCATAAACTAAGTGGTAAGCTCGACGGTCTTCAGTCTTGCTCTTGTGGTTATGACTGCCGTGTTGTCTTCTCAATTGAACAGGATACGCAAACGAATACTGAAGTGATTGTCCTGCTTGACATCGGAACGCATGATGAGGTGTATTAACTGCTTTTTGCCTCTCAACTTGCTATTTAATGTTGCTGTTAAATTATAACGATAATTTTGAGCGATCGCCCTTTCTTTAACAACACAACAAGCGATCACTCTGCTATTACTCCAAAAAATTAAATTCTTGGTAGCTTCTTAACTTTCTGTCAAATATTACTGTTGTGTTACAACCAGATTTTTGAGCGATCCTGCGGCGGTCTATGCCAACGCACCAATCAAGTAATTAGGAATTTTGGGTTAGGGTATGGTAGAAAGTCTGTTGTTCGGCTGCTATCGCCCTATAACTTTAAGTCCCCTAACATTGAATTAGTGGTGTTGTGAGGATGAGGTAATTTTACCAACAGGTGAACAAGGAAAATCTTGCATAAAAGTTTGTCAATATCTGACGAACTTCTATCGTTCCATAGAGTTTGTACGTTTTGATGAGCGTACAGGTATTGTGTACATCTTCGCGGGTGAAGATTTGCAAGTTGTAATTTACCGTGATGGCAAGTGGAGGTTTAGATGAAACCAGACTTTGACACTATGAGCATCGCCCAATTGCGAGCTTACTTACTTTTACATCGAAATGACGATGAGGCATTTTACAAACTTGCTGATCGTCTCGAAGCGAATTCTGACGATACTGATTTATACCCAATTCCAGACACACCTGAAAACATCGCCATCATGGAAGCAGCGATCAAAGAACACGTTAAGAAGTTGGAACAGAAGCGACAAGATTAAGCGATCGCGGCATTTTAACAATCTTTTTGCAGTGCGATCGCATCCAGATTGTCTTCTGAGCTATAAAGTTAAGTATTAAAAAGGCATTTAATGCGAAAGTTAGCAGTGATGAAAGCAGATAAAGAGTTGCAGAGTTTGCTTGATGCTTTTGGGAAAATGGAGGGAGCGATCATAGAAGCAGCTGTTGTTTGAAGAGCGCAAAGGACACGAAGAAATAAGAGTTTCAGAGAATTTTTGCACAAGTCCTGAAAGGTTTTTGGCGCTAACTGAACCGTATTGAGTTCTGGAGGCAATGCCTAAATGCTACAAGCAGCAACCAAAACTCTGACACTAGAGGAGTTTCTGCAACTACCAGAAACGAAACCCGCCAGTGAGTATATTGATGGTCAAATTATCCAGAAACCGATGCCACAAGGCAAACATAGTACGCTGCAAGGAGAACTGGTATCTGCTATCAATCTTATAGTCAAGCCTAAACGCCTTGCTCGTGCATTTCCTGAGTTGCGTTGTACATTTGGCGGACGTTCAACTGTAGCTGACATCGCAGTTTTTGTTTGGAGTAGGATTCCGCGCGATGAGAATGGGGAAGTTGCTAATATATTTTCCATTGCTCCCGATTGGACAATTGAAATCTTGTCTCCCGATCAAAGCCAGACAAAGGTAACCAAAAATATTATCTATTGTCTCAAGCATGGAACTCAAATGGGGTGGCTGATTGATCCGGATGAGGAAACCGTGTTTGTTTATCGCCCCAAGCAAGAAACTGAGGTGTTTGATGAGCCAGATGCACTTTTACCTATGCGATCGTTTGCAAGTGAAGCTCAACTTACAATCAAGGATTTGTTTGCTTGGTTGTTGGAGTAAGAATTAATTATTTGCTAAATAGCCAGATGAATACACCACAAGATACGCGACAATACGCACCAGCAACGCAACGCAACCGAGAACCCATCTTAGAAGTGCTTTTACAAGTCTTGCCCAAAAATGGCACTATCTTGGAAATAGCAAGTGGTAGTGGTGAACACGCAATATTTTTTGCCCCACGCCTCAGCCCTCGTAAATGGCTACCTTCTGACCCCAATCCGCAATTACGAGCCAGCATTACTGCATGGTCTGAACACTTTCCCTGTGACAATCTTTATCCACCTCTGGAACTTGATGCTAGTCTGCCAATTTGGACAGTGGAAGAGAAAATCTTACCGGAGTGGCTGAGTGAAGGCTTAAAAGATTCACCAATTGCCGCCATTGTCAACATCAATATGATTCACATTTCACCTTGGTCAGCCTGTTTGGGATTAATGGCGGGTGCTGGTCGTATACTGCCTCCAGGTGGCATCCTCTATTTGTATGGGCCTTTCAAACAAGGCGGAGAACATACCGCGCCGAGTAATGCAGCTTTCGATGCTTCTTTAAGAGCGCAAAATCCTGAGTGGGGCGTGCGGGAATTAGAAGAAGTTGTAGCAGTAGCCAGTACACAACACCTCAAGTTAAAACAAACCTACCAAATGCCTGCAAATAACCTTTCGGTAGTGTTTCAACGTTCTTGAAATTAAGAATAATCAACCAAAATGGAGGTTAGCGGACTCGAACCGCTGACATCCTGCTTGCAAAGCAGGCGCTCTACCAACTGAGCTAAACCCCCATAAAATTAAAAAGGTAGTATTTTTATCTGCCGTTGTTATTGTAACTTAAGATTGTTCTGTCGCTAAAGGAATGAACCAAGAAAATACTTTAGTTGTTGCAACGCTTTATAAATTCGTCAGTTTGCCTGATTTTGCCGAAAAACGAGAGCCGCTGTTATCTTATTGTCAACAGCAAGGTATCAAGGGAACGATTTTACTGGCGCAAGAAGGTGTTAACGGTACAATTGCAGGTTCACGTCAAGCAGTTGACTCAGTTTTGGAATTTTTGCGTTCTGATCCACGTTTAGCAGATATAGAACACAAAGAGTCTTATGCTGAGACTCCACCGTTTGAGCGGATGAAGGTGCGGTTGAAGTCGGAAATAGTTACTTTGGGCTTGCCGGAAGTTGACCCCAATGAACAAGTTGGTACTTATGTTAGTCCTGAGGAATGGAATGATTTAATTTCTGACCCGGAAGTTACTGTGATTGATACCCGCAATGATTACGAGGTGAATATTGGAAGTTTTAAAGGAGCAAAAAATCCTCAAACTCATTCATTTCGTGAATTTCCAGATTATGTTAGCCACAACCTCGACCCCAACAAACACAAAAAGGTAGCACTGTTTTGTACTGGCGGTATCCGCTGTGAAAAAGCCTCATCCTTTATGCTTTCCCAAGGCTTTGCAGAAGTCTATCATCTCAAAGGTGGCATTCTCAAATATTTAGAAGAAGTTCCCGCACAAGAAAGTTTGTGGGAAGGAGAATGCTTTGTCTTTGATGAACGAGTTGCCGTCCGTCACGGTTTGGAGTCAGGCACTTACGAGTTGTGTCAAGGTTGTGGTCGTCCAATTTCTGAGGAGGATAAGGCTTCTCCTAAGTACGAGGAAGGCATTGCTTGCCCCTACTGTTTTGATAGCCTCACCGAGGAAAAAAGAGTACGTCAGCAAGAAAAAAGACGACAGTTTCTCTTAAAAATTAAGCATGAAACATGAATAATTACAAGTTTCTAATGTCTTGATTTGCAATTTTTAATTTTTTAGTGCCAGTGTTAAACCATCGGCAATTGGTATCAAACTCAAAGTAACTCGCTGGTCTTGATGCAGTTTCTGGTTAAAGGCGCGAATTTTTTGAGTTCTGTTGTCCTGCACTTGAGGATCAGCAACTCTTCCTGACCAGAGGACATTATCGATCGCAATCAGTCCACCCGAACGTATTAGTTGCAGCGATCGCTCATAATAAACATCGTAGTTGCTCTTATCAGCATCGATAAAAGCAAAATCAAACGTTTCTGCCTCACCTGCTGTCAGCAAACTATCCAAAGTCTCCAGTGCTGGGGCAATATGCAGGTCAATTTTATCTGCCACCCCTGCTTGCTGCCAATAACGACGAGCGATCGCTGTAAACTCCTCATTCAGATCACAAGCTATTACTTTGCCATCGCTGGGTAATGCTAAAGCTACCACCAATGCACTATAACCAGTAAACACCCCTAACTCTAAAGTTTTTTTTGCCCCCAGTAATTTTACTAACATTGCCATAAACTGTCCTTGCTCAGGAGCAATTTGCATCCTCGCCATCGGATGCTGATTTGTTTCCTGCCTTAATTGGGTTAATATTTCCGGCTCTCGTAAAGAAATTGATAGTAAATAATTGTATAGATGTTGTTCTAATCCCAGTGTCTGCTTTGTCATGGCAAGTCTAAGTTTGCTAATCAGTGAATAGACTGATAACTAATAACTTTTTACTGTTAACTGACTATGCCAAACTTCAAAAATGATGACAATGCTCTGTATCAGATATTAACTCAGGCTAAAGCGATCGCTGTAGTCGGTCATTCAGATAAGCGCGATCGCACCAGCTATCAAATCGCCCAATTCCTGAGAAAAGTAGGTTACACCGTCTATCCCGTCAACCCCTTAGTTAAAGAAATTGATCGTCAGCCTTGCTATCCTTCTCTAAGAGAAATTCCAGGTAGCGTGGATATTGTCAATATTTTTCGCCGTTCTGAGTATCTGCCAGAAATTATCAAAGAAGCAATTTGTATTAATGCCAAAACGGTGTGGGCACAATTGGGCATCTGGGATCAAGCATCAGCACAGAAAGCTTTAGATGCTGGTTTAAACGTCATCATGGATGCTTGTATCAAAGTTGAGTATTTGCGGTTGGGGATAGGTGAAGCAAAAAGTGAGTAACAGTATAAATAATCGCTTGGTAATCTATGAATTACTTACCCGCTGGACGAAGATTAGCTCAAATGGATCAATTGAAGAAGGAAACGGGACATTTCGTGATGTACTAGCGTTGTTGATTGTGCCATTAACGAGTGTGAAAGCAGTAGATGTGTAGAGATGTTGCGTACAAAATTTTTACTTGAGTTACTGGTCAATTCCCTTATAAAATTACAAGTATTTTCAATTACTAGTAGACTTACTTTACTCTTTTTGAGGGGGGTATGATGAGCCGTCCAATAATTCTTGGTATTGTCGGTGACAGTGCCGCTGGAAAAACTACACTAACTAAAGGGATTGCTCAGGTACTCGGGCCAGAAAATGTCACGATTATCTGTACGGATGATTACCACCGTTACGATCGCAAACAACGTGCAGAAATTGGTATTACTGCCCTCCACCCCGATTGCAACTATCTAGATATCATGCAGCAGCACCTATCGCTGCTACGTACAGGACAATCAATTCTCAAACCAGTTTACAGCCACAAGACTGGTACGTTTGAGCCACCGCACTATATCAAACCCAGTAAATTCGTAATTATCGAAGGATTACTCGGTTATTCTACTCGTGCTGCCCGTGATGCCTACGATGTTAAAGTTTACCTTGCACCCCCTGAATCCATACGTGCCCAGTGGAAAGTTAAGCGGGATACACAAAAGCGGGGTTATACACCTGAACAAGTACTGGCAGAATTAGAGAAGCGTGAACCAGACTCAGAGCAGTTTATCCGTCCACAACGGCAATGGTCAGATATAGTCGTAAGTTTTTATCCGCCCGATGACGCAGCAGATGAAACAAATGGACATCTAAATGTGCGTTTAGTGCTTCGTCCAACAATTCCTCATCCAGATTTTACGCAAATTATCAAATCTCCTAATGGAAATTTGGAGTCAGCAATCCGTCTAGGATTAGATCGGGATATGAGTAAGCCTGTAGACGTGTTGGAAGTCGATGGTCACGCCACTTTGGAGCAAGTGAATAAGCTAGAGCAGATTATATGTTCTGATATGCCGCATTTAAAGAGTATATGCGATCGCGAAAGCAATCCAGAGTTGGGTAAAATCGCTGGTACAACTGGGGAAACGCTCCAAAGTTACCCTCTTGCTCTTACCCAGTTAATAATTACTTACCATATGCTCAAGGCAACGCAAATATATCAGTAAGCAATTCGGCGTTGCTGATTATTGGGATGATTTTTGTCTCACGCAAAGGCGCAAAGACGCAAAGAATTTACTTTCAGGCTTATTCAAAACCTCTTAGCTAAGATACTGTTGCGCTTGCAAAGATTAAAGATTTTGTAGGAGAGGCATAATTATGAGAGTAAACAAGGGATAACTAAAGATAGTTCTATCTTTTTTATCTATTTTCTTAGCCCTTCTATGACCTATTGCCTCAGAATTGCTGATATACCTGAGACTGAGCGTCCGCGTGAGCGGTTAATGACTCATGGCCCAAAAGTTCTCGCTACAGCTGAGTTAATTGCAATTTTGTTAGGTACTGGTCAAGGGCCGGGAAAACTTTCTGCTGTAGGTTTGGGACAGTATATTTTGAGCGAATTGGGCAAACATGAACGTGACCCCTTGATAGTTCTGCGAGAAGTTACCCCTGCCGAATTGATGCAAATTCCTGGTATCGGGCCGGCGAAGGCAACAACTATTTTAGCGGCAATTGAATTGGGCAAACGCGCTTTTCAATCTCGTCCAGATGGCACACCCATTGATAGCCCAGTTGCGGCGGCGGCGGCTCTCAGTCAAAGTTTAATGTGGCAAACAAAAGAACGTTTTGCTGTGCTGCTTTTAGATGTCAAGAATCGTTTGCTAGGTACGCAAGTTATTACTATTGGCACTGCTACCGAAACTTTAGCATCTCCGCGAGAAATCTTTCGGGAAGTCATTCGTCAAGGAGCAACGCGGGTAATAGTGGCACATAACCATCCCTCTGGTAACGTTGAACCCAGCCAAGAAGATATCGAATTGACACGTCAGTTATTAGCGGGAGCGCAGTTTTTAGGCATTCCTCTGTTAGATCATCTAATTTTGGGCAATGGCAACCACCAGAGTATACGAGAAACTACAACGTTATGGGATGAGTGTCCCCAAGGCGATTAAAAACAACGAATGCACAGAGATAAATCTTTTACCTGCACTTCTTTATCTCTTCTTGATGATGGGAGATATGTTATATTGAGTGCTTGCGGGCGATTAGCACAGGGGTAGCGCACATCCTTCACACGGATGGGGTCACTGGTTCAAATCCAGTATCGCCCACTTATATTGTCGATTAACTAATTATTTGTCGTCGTTAACAGATTATTGTCGTCATTAACGATTTAAATGTCGTCTTAACAAATTGTTGTCGTCGATTTATACCATAGATTCGTTAACAAATTAATGTCGCTGAAAAAAATGTAGAGTGACGAATTATTTGTCAAGCAGTATTTTTGCAAATTCATGCCGTTCAAAAGCAGCATGATCGTCGTTAGCTAATAAAGTAATAATTTTCTTGAAACCATCTGAACTATTAATAACGCATTGATACCATCAAAATTAATTGAGTAATTTTAATGGTGTGAAGGATGTGCGCCTTTCAACCCTCCCATAAAATTAAACCGCAATGACAACCATTTTAAACTTTAAGTTTCACTCAATGCACCCCTTAGTTAGGCTAGTTGATGAAAGCTATATTACAAATGCTATCTTTGCGATTTAGATACAATGATTTTCAACCCACCCCTAGCCGGAATGGTTGTTGAAACAAGCCGCAAATTTTTGCTAGCTATCTGGAGTCCTTTCAACCCACCCCTAGCCGGAATGGTTGTTGAAACTTATAGGGTAACCGCCCTTGGAGGGGAATACTAAAGCTTTCAACCCACCCCTAGCCGGAATGGTTGTTGAAACTTTCCCTGTTCCGATTTCATCACCCTCGCCTTGCTCCCAGTCGAACTTTCAACCCACCCCTAGCCGGAATGGTTGTTGAAACCAATTCACCCGGAACCTCAATTACACCGATGCGGCCTTTCAACCCACCCCTAGCCGGAATGGTTGTTGAAACTCTACTTTGGTTGGTATTTGAGAAATTAACTGAACCTCTTTCAACCCACCCCTAGCCGGAATGGTTGTTGAAACCCCTGCCGCCTAGACTCCTTGCAAATAAAGCTTTCCAGGTAAAAATTTGGCATATCTCTGAAAAAGCTTCCTTTGTCTCATATCAAAAAACTAAATCAACTGACATAGTAGCTTCTGAAGTTAAGACACTACAAGGGTTTTAAGATTTTGGCAGGACTCCAGGGATTTTGCCCCCGCTTCGACATGCCAAAAAAATATTTGAGAGGGTTCCCCCGACGAAGGGGGTGATTCAGTAGCCACCACTGCGGTAACCCGCACCGTTGAGAACAACGGCTACAGCTAAAAGCCTTACTCCTTATTGCTGGGAGCGCACCTATCCCATCTATAGAATTCTACAGATGGCAGCATCAGAAGCGGGCAGCTACCAGGGTCAGAAAGCATAACGGTTTTCCAACCGTCAAACTAACCCAGATTTATCGCAGCACATTGGCTCAAAGAGCATGAACTGCGGCGCTGTTCATCTTATATATTAGGTTTTCAAGGTACTGTAGTTGTGTTTAATTTGATTAAGCAATTCGATATTGATAAGCAAACAAAGCTAAGTCTCTTGCTTGTTCTTGCGGACTGCCTTTAGTTGGTTGTTGTCCTGTTTCGATAACAATCCCAACTTTTGCTGATTGGGTATTGATGCTTTCAATTAACCTGCCATAGCTCCAGTTATGGACGCTTATACGATAAGACTTAGCATAGTTTTTTTGCCCTTCAACAAAACCAGGTATTTTGTTTTCGGCTTTGGCTTGTACTTCGCTTTGAATTATTTCCCGCATGTCGCTAAGTTTTGGCACAACAATAGTTCCTGCTCCATAGGTTTTAGCAACCGCTACAATTTCCTTGGCTAATAGTCTATCTACATATTGTCCCAGTGCTGATTCGCCAAAATTATTTGGAGCAAACTGTTTTTGGGATTTATGCCTTTCTTGGGAAAGACGCTTTTTTTGCTGTCGCTGGCGATTTAATAAATTGTACTTACTGCCTAATAATTGTTTGGTACTGCGATATGCGAGGACTTTATTGCTAACTGCATCAAATACAGCTATAGTTGCAAGTTTTTCTAAACCAAGGCTAACACCTACTATAATATGAGATTTACCTTGGTACAAAGGTTTGCTAGGACGAGAAAATGGAGTTTTGATTTTAGCTAGTGTAGACTTTTTGCGAATCACATCAGCTTGTTGCTGAGAATTTAACCCTCCTTCTTCTTTTTCTTTTTCTTGGGCTTTAGCTAATTTGTCTTGAACACCTGTAATTTTTTTCTCTATAACTTGTTGAGTTCCTTGCGAAGTAAGCATAAGGGTATCAAGAGAGCAAAAAAGATGTAGACGGGATAGATTCCAAGGTTGTCCTTTTCCTGCTTGCTCTGACCAAGCTATTCGTCCCGATCGCAAAGTGAATAGGGCACTAGAGTGTTGGTTTTTCCCCTGGCGTTTGGTTTCTTGGTCTTCAAGAAAGCGATGAAATAAATACAGGTGTCTTTTATCGCAAAATACTTCAAATTTCAGCTTGCTTAACCCATTAAAGCTTACAAATAATCTGCCTTTATCATTCATTTCCCATTTCATATCTTCGTTTGTTTCGTAAAGGACTGGGAAAGGAAGGTTACTAGATTTTCTTAAAAGTCCAGCTTGCCAAGATTTAGCTTCGTTCTCATCTTTAAAAGTAGTACTAACTGCTTGCTCTAAAGTAGACAACCATCGTTCACCCGTCAAATCTCTTCCTTTGGGAACTCTACTTTTAAGTTGGTCTTTTAATCTTTCTATTTCAATTTCTTTTTTTCGTCTTTGTTTTAAATACTTATCAATATCTTCTTCATTAGAGTTAATTTTAAAATTATTTTTTAGGAGATATACTATAGCACATTGCGTTAAAGTATCTTCGGCTTGAAGATAAGATTCAAAAAGTACACTAGATGTTATTTTTGGTGATTGAACGGTCTGTACCTGCTTCTGATTTTTTGGCTTTATAGATTTAAGCTCTATATTTTTTGTCCTCTGTGCATTTAAAGAAATTAATATTTCACTGGCTTTTTGACGAATAGTTTCTATTGTTGAATTGCTTTCTTTCTCAAGTTCAGCATCGCTTTTGAGCATGTTTAGCCATCGTTCCTTTCCTTGTATTTTCCGTTGCAGTTGCCGATTTAATTTTAACCAAGATTTATATATGTACTTAACTAATGTTGTTGCAGAAGTGTAAAAACGACCGGGTTGACCTGCAAAGGGTTCTTGATTTTTGAGAAAGTCACATAGTTCTTTAATAACAGTTTTGGGGACTATAGCATCTTCAACCCAAGTTTTAAAGTCATCATGTTTTGCTAATCGCTCCAATATCTCATTTGCCAGGGGCGTATTTTTCTCTGCCATTAGCTCCCAAAGATGGCGGAGTGTTTCTTCTTCAGCAACCAAGCGACATTGAATTGTAATAACGCTCATGGTGTCCTCAGCTTTGTGGTTTCGGTAAAACTGACAGGGTTATTAATTTTTTTACTGAGAATATTATAGCGCAATAGCGCAATAGCGTAATGACGCAAATGTTTTTTTCCTGAGAGGCTATGCAAAAATAAAAGCCGCAAGCTTTGGCTTCAAATTAGGATGGCAGAAGAAACTAGAGAAGTTCGGGGGAGACTCCCTAAAGACCTAAAAATCGCGTTTGAAATCGCCTGTGCGCGTCTGGAAGTGACGCAGACTGCGGCTTTGGAGGAGGCGATTCGAGATTGGTTGCAAAAAAAAGAGTCCCCTGGTGGTGACAAGGCGCAGGGGAGTTAAAGGGTTATGGTTACAATTGCTGTAATGCTTGTATAATATATGGCATAAAACTGTTTAGTAACAGTTTTCTTAACTTGGTTAAGAAACCTAGGTTTAAACTTAATATTTAGTTGCAAAGTCTAATCCAAGCTTGGAAATCTTAGATTAGATTAACTATTTACACTGTTATATTCGTAACATAGCATCTTAATGAAGCGAAGGCTCCTTTCACTTTATAGGTGTAGAATTATGAGCCAAGTTATTGATATTAAAAATTCCACAGTAAGGCTAAATGTTTGAGCAAACTTTTAAAAATATTGATGATGTTCTCTGGAAAGAGGCGGGTTGTACTACAGAGTTAGATTACACTGAGCAAACGTCTTGGTTGCTGTTCCTGAAGTATTTGGATGATTTGGAGCAGGAAAGAGCGTTGGAGGCGGAGTTAGCTGGCAAACAATACGAATTTCTTATTGATGAGGCGCATCGTTGGTCATCTTGGGCAGCACCGAAAAAAGCAGATGGTACATTGGATCATGATAATGCGCTGATTGGCGATGATCTAATTGATTATGTCAACCGCAAGTTATTCCCGTATTTACAGAGTTTCAAGCAACGGGCTACCAGTCCAGACACAATCGAATACAAGATTGGGGAAATTTTTAGCGAGATTAAGAATAGGTTTCAAAGCGGCTACAGCTTGCGAGATGCGCTGGAATATATTGATGAGCTACGGTTTAGATCGCAACAGGAGAAACACGAGCTATCGCATCTCTATGAAGCCAAAATCAAAAATATGGGGAATGCGGGGCGCAACGGTGGAGAATATTACACACCGCGTCCGTTGATTCGCGCAATAATTCAAGTGGTGAAGCCGAAGATTGGCGATCGCATTTATGATGGTGCTTGTGGTTCGGCTGGGTTTTTGTGCGAGAGTTACGACTATTTACGTCGGGGGAAGCTGACAACAAAAGAGCTTGAAATACTGCAAAAACATACGTTTACGGGTAAAGAAAAGAAAAGTTTGGCGTATGTGATAGCCATAATGAATATGATTTTGCATGGCATTGATGCGCCGAATATTATCCACAACAATACGCTGACGGAAAATCTCAGTGATATTCAAGACAAGAATCGTTTTGATGTCATTTTGGCTAACCCGCCATTTGGGGGGAAGGAACGCAAGGAAGTACAGCAGAATTTCCCGATTAAGACTGGGGAAACGGCGTTTTTGTTTTTGCAGCATTTCATCAAAATGCTGAAGATGGGCGGTAGGGCGGCAGTGGTAATCAAAAATACATTCCTGTCAAATTCGGACAATGCTTCGCGGGCGTTGCGTCAAGAGCTTTTGAGTAGTTGCAATCTGCACACGATTTTGGATTGTCCGAGTGGGACTTTTATCGGGGCGGGAGTAAAAACGGTGGTGCTGTTTTTTGAGAAAGGAAAGCCCTTCGATGCTGTTCAGGGAACGCCGTTATTTTCTCAGGGAAAACCTTTAACTCAGGGAATGGCAACTCAGAAAATTTGGTATTACCAACTCGATCCTGGGCGTAGTTTGGGGAAAACAAATGCGCTGAATGATGAAGATTTGCGTGAGTTTGTAGATTTTCAGGCTACGTTTGCAGAGTCGGAAAAGTCTTGGTTAGTGGATATTGCTGATATTGATCAGGTAACGTTTGATTTGTCGGTGAAGAATCCGAATAAGGCTGAAGAATCGACGTTACGAGAACCGCAAGAAATTTTGGATGAAATTGCAGCTTTGGATGCGGAGAGTGCAGAGATTTTAGCTGGTATTGGGGGGATGGTATGAACCAGAGGTGGATAAAGAAGAGATTAGGAGAAGTATGTGAAATCTCGTCAACACTTGTAGATCCTCGCAAACCTGAGTTCATCAATCTACTTCATATTGGTGCTGGGAATATGATTTCAGAAACAGGGGATCTGGTTGATATTAAAACAGCTAAAGAGGAAGGGCTAAAATCCGGGAAATTTTTATTTGATAGAACTATGGTTCTTTATAGTAAGATCCGCCCATATCTTATGAAAGTTGCTAGACCAGACTTCGATGGCTTGTGCAGTGCGGATGTATATCCTCTATCACCGGATACTACTCAATTAGATCGGGACTTCTTGTTTTATTTACTAATAAGTAGGGAATTCACTGAATACGCAATTGAAGGGTCAAGTCGGGCTGGAATGCCTAAGGTTAACCGCGATCATCTGTTCAACTTTACTACTTATATCCCACCGCTCCTAGAACAAAAACGGATTGTGGTGATTTTGGATGAGGCGTTTGAGGGGATTGATAGAGCGATCGCAAACACTGAAAAAAACCTTGCCAACTCTTGAGAACTATTTGAAAGCTATCTAAATGCTGTTTTTAACCATAAAGGCGATGGGTGGGAGGAAAAGTATTTAGGAGATATAGCTGAACTTATAGATTCACTTCATAAGACACCTTCTTATATTGATGAGGGGGGCTTTCCAATGGTAAGAGTAACTGATATTAAAGATGGGGTCTTAAACCTCAGTAATGCGCGTAGAGTTGATAATTCAACCTTTGTTGAATTTTCTAAAAGACATACACCAAAAATAGGAGATATTGTTCTCTCTCGTGTTGGTTCTTATGGTGTTCCAGCTTTAGTTGAATCTGATGAATTATTTTGTCTTGGACAAAATACTGTTTTTATAATTCCTCAAATAAATTCCCAGTTAGTTTATTTTTTCTTGAGAAGTCCTAATTGCCAGCAGCAAATAGAAAAATTCGTTGCTGGTACAACACAAGGAACTATCAGTTTGCAAAGCATAAAAAAAATTCGAGTTCCAATTCCGCTATATTCTGAACAAATTACTTTAGCCTCAGAAATAAGTTGTGTCTTAAGAAAAACCCAAAGCCTTGAAATCATCTACCGCCAAAAAATCGCTGCACTCAAAGAACTCAAACAATCCATCCTGCAAAAAGCATTCACTGGCGAACTCACCGCAGATACCCCAAAAACTGCTAAACAGGAAATGGCAGCATGAGCGATGATTTGACGAAACCAAACGATCTGTTATTTCAAGAAATTCGGCAATTGATTGACACCGCCAAACAACGCGCCGCCGTTGCCATCAATGCAGAAATAACTTTGTTATATTGGCAAGTTGGTAAACGCATCCAAACCGAAGTTTTACAAGGTCAACGGGCTGAATATGGCAAACAAATCATTGTTTCTTTATCTCAGCAGCTAACGCAAACCTATGGTAAAGGCTGGGGTGAAAGACAACTGCGACATTGCCTCCAGTTTGCTGAGACATTTCCAAATATCGAGATTGTGAACACACTGTGTTCCAAATTGAGTTGGTCACATCTGCGACTTTTAACAGCAATAGACGATCCCCTAAAACGAGAATTTTATATTGAAATTGCCCAACTGGAACGATGGAGCGTCCGCCAACTGCAAGAACGTATTAACTCTATGCTATTTGAGCGCACTGCCCTATCCCGCAAACCCGAAGAAACCATCCGCCATGACTTAGAGCAACTGCGCCAAACTCAACAGGTATCACCCGATATTTTACTCAAAGACCCTTTAAATTGCGGGTTTTACTACGTTCAACATATTCAATTGCTTCGGTAATCTTATTTAATTCGCAGCAAACTTCTACCATGCGGCTATAAACTTGGTTAAAGTGTTCCGCTTGTTTGCGCTTGGTTTCTTCTCCAGATACTATTTCTTCTCGTAAAGATTCTATAGTTGCAATGGCAGACTCAAAAGTATTGTACGCTAAGTCAAACTGGTTTGCGTTTTGGTAAGCAATTCCTAGCCCCCACAAAGTTTCTGTATAGTCTTGGGGAAAAGCTTCAAAAGTCCTAACTTTCAGAGCCTCTTTGTAAGTAGCGATCGCTTTGTCAATGTTATCTGCCCTGTCTCCTTTGATTCTATTGCTGTAGGCATTGGCGAGATTATTTTGCGTTACAGCCCAATCAACAGGGAATTCTTCCCTAGTGTAGACAGTTAAAGCAGCAGTGTAAGCAGCGATCGCTGTTTCAATGTTATCTGCCCTGTCTCCTTTGATTCTATTGCTGTAGGCATTGGCGAGATTATTTTGCGTTGCAGC